>NZ_JBFUDR010000011.1:0-44550 GCF_056404615.1 Massilia sp. P2_C2
CATCACCACCCGCCACATTGGCGGTGGTCACAAGCACCACTACCGCGTGGTCGACTTCAAGCGCAACAAGGACGGTATCCCGGCCAAGGTCGAGCGCATCGAGTACGACCCGAACCGCAGCGCGCACATCGCTCTGGTGTGCTACGCCGACGGTTTCCGCGCGTACATCATCGCCACCAAAGGCATGGCTGTGGGCGACACCGTCATGAACGGCTCGGAAGCGCCGATCAAGTCGGGTAACTGCCTGCCGATCCGTAACATCCCGGTCGGCACCACCATGCACTGCGTCGAAATGCTGCCGGGTAAGGGCGCCCAAATGGCCCGTACCGCAGGCGCCGGCGTCGTGCTGATGGCACGCGAAGGCACCTACGCTCAGGTTCGCCTGCGCTCGGGTGAAGTGCGCCGCGTGCACATCGAGTGCCGCGCAACGGTTGGCGAAGTCGGCAACGGCGAGCACAACCTGCGCAAGATCGGTAAAGCCGGTGCAATGCGCTGGCGCGGTGTCCGCCCGACCGTTCGCGGTGTGGTGATGAACCCGATCGACCACCCGCACGGTGGTGGTGAAGGTCGTACGGCTGCCGGTCGTCATCCGGTGTCGCCATGGGGCCAGCAGACGAAGGGCAAGAAGACGCGTTCGAACAAGCGCACGTCGTCGATGATCGTCTCGCGCCGCGGCAAGAAATAAGGATAAGACATGACTCGTTCATTGAAAAAAGGGCCGTTCATTGACGCCCACCTGGTGAAAAAAGTCGAAGCCGCGCAAGCGAACAAAGACAAAAAGCCGGTCAAAACCTGGTCGCGCCGCTCGACGATCACCCCGGACTTCATCGGTCTGACGATCGCCGTCCACAACGGCAAAGTGCACGTGCCGGTGTACGTGTCCGAGAACATGGTGGGTCACAAGCTGGGCGAATTCGCCCTGACCCGCACGTTCAAGGGCCACGCCGCTGACAAGAAGGCGAAGAAATAATGGAAACTAAAGCTATCCTCAAAGGCGTCCGCCTGTCGGAACAGAAAGGCCGCCTCGTCGCCGATCTGATCCGCGGCAAGAAAGTCGACGCCGCGCTGAACATCCTGCAGTTCAGCCCGAAAAAAGGCGCGACCATCATCAAGAAAGTGCTGGAGTCCGCAATCGCGAACGCCGAGCACAACGATGGTGCCGACATCGACGAACTGAAGGTCGTTCAGATCTATGTCGAAAAGGGCCCGATCCTGAAGCGCTTTACGGCACGTGCCAAAGGCCGCGGCGATCGCATTTCGAAACAATCCTGTCACATCTTCGTGACTGTCGGTAACTAAGGAGTCACACGATGGGTCAGAAAATCCACCCAACCGGCTTCCGCCTGGCGGTCACCCGTAACTGGGCATCGCGCTGGTACGCTGGCAACGGCAACTTTGCCGACATGCTGAAGGAAGACCTGGAAGCCCGCGCTTTCCTGAAGAAGAAACTGAAGAACGCCTCCGTCGGCCGCATCGTCATCGAGCGTCCGGCCAAGAACGCGCGCTTCACGATCTACTCGTCGCGTCCGGGCGTGGTCATCGGCAAGAAGGGCGAAGACATCGAAGTCCTGAAGTCGTCGCTGACCAAGATCATGGGCGTGCCGGTGCACGTCAATATCGAAGAAATCCGCAAGCCGGAAATCGACTCGCAGCTGATCGCCGATTCGATCGCCCAGCAGCTCGAAAAGCGCATCATGTTCCGCCGCGCGATGAAGCGCGCCATGCAGAACGCAATGCGTCTGGGCGCCGTCGGCATCAAGATCATGTCGTCGGGCCGCCTGAACGGCATCGAGATCGCACGTACCGAATGGTACCGCGAAGGCCGTGTGCCCCTGCACACCCTGCGCGCCGACATCGACTACGGCACGAGCGAAGCTTCGACCACGTACGGCATCATCGGCGTGAAAGTCTGGGTTTACAAGGGTGACCGTTCGCCGACCGGCGAAGCACCGGTGATCGACGTGCCGGCCGACGAGAAAAAGCCGCGCGGCCCGCGTCGCGACGACGGCAAACCGGCTGGCCGTGGCCGCCCGGGCGCCAAGCCAGGTACCGCACCAGCAGGCCGCCGCGCTGCCAAGCCGGCTGCTGAGAAAGCAGGAGAATAAGCATGCTGCAGCCATCCCGCAGAAAGTATCGTAAAGAGCAGAAAGGCCGTAACACCGGCATTTCGCACACCCGCGGCACCGCGGTCTCGTTCGGTGAGTTCGGCCTGAAGGCGGTTGCCCGCGGCCGTATCACCGCACGCCAGATCGAAGCTGCCCGTCGTGCCATGACCCGTCACATCAAACGTGGCGGCCGTATCTGGATCCGTATCTTCCCGGACAAGCCGATCTCGAACAAGCCGGCTGAAGTCCGTATGGGTAACGGTAAAGGTAATCCGGAGTACTACGTGGCCGAGATCCAGCCGGGCAAGGTCCTGTACGAAATGGACGGCGTCGCTGAAGAACTGGCGCGCGAAGCATTCCGCCTGGCTGCCGCCAAACTGCCGCTGGCAACGACGTTCGTCGTGCGTCAAGTCGGCCAATAACAGGAGTTAAGAATGAAAGCAACGGAACTCCGCGGCAAGGACCAGGCAGCTCTGCAGCAAGAGCTGAATGAGCTGCTGAAGGCACAGTTCGGCCTGCGCATGCAAATCGCTACGCAGCAACTGACGAACACCGCCCAGCTCAAGAAGGTGCGCCGCGATATCGCGCGTGTCAAGACCGTGATGAACCAGAAGGAAGCCAAATGAACGACACCACTAAAACGGCGCTGAAGCGTACGCTGGTCGGCAAAGTCGTGTCCGACAAGATGGACAAGACGGTGACCGTGCTGATCGAACGTCACGTCAAGCACCCGCTGTACGGCAAGATCATCRTGCGCTCGAACAAGTATCACGCGCACGACGAGACCAACCAGGCGAAAATCGGCGACACCGTCGAGATCGCGGAAGGTCGCCCGATCTCGAAGACGAAGGCTTGGACCCTGACCAAAGTTCTGCAGGTCGCTCCGGTTCTCTGATCCAAAACCGGGGCCTTGTAAAACCGTAGCGAGCTTTGCACAGTAGGTTTTACAACGCCCCCGGAAAATTTGTCTTGCGTGGCCCGCTGGTATGTGGAATACTAGCGGGCTTCGTTCATGTGTTGCCGCAGTTCTTCCTTCGGTAACTGCGGCCTGCAACGAACATTGGAAAGTCCAATCACCCAAACGTACGCGCTTGCAATGAGTGCGGACGGCGGGACCAAGACTGACCGCAGGCCTACGGTTTTCCGTGGGGTTTCTTCGGCTTAAGTTGGGAAAGAAAATATCATGATTCAAACCGAAAGCCGGCTCGAAGTGGCCGACAATACCGGTGCAAAAGAAGTTTTGTGCATCAAGGTATTGGGCGGCTCCAAGCGCCGTTACGCCAGTATTGGCGACGTGATCAAGGTCACCGTGAAGCAAGCTGCTCCGCGCGGCCGCGTCAAGAAAGGTGAAATCTACAACGCCGTGGTCGTGCGTACCGCTAAAGGTGTGCGCCGCCAGGACGGCTCCCTGGTGAAGTTCGACGGCAATGCCGCCGTCCTGCTGAACAACAAGCTGGAGCCKATCGGYACCCGCATCTTYGGACCRGTGACGCGCGARYTGCGYACYGARAAGTTCATGAAGATCGTGTCYCTGGCWCCTGAAGTTCTGTAAGGGAGTCGCAATGGATAAGATTCGTAAAAACGACGAAGTCATCGTTCTGGCCGGTAAAGACAAGGGCAAGCGCGGTGTCGTTCAGCAGCGCGTAGATGCTGAGCACGTCATCGTCGAAGGCGTGAACGTGGCCAAGAAGGCCGTCAAGCCGAACCCGATGACCGGCGTAACTGGTGGTATCGTCGACAAGACCATGCCGATTCACGTGTCGAACGTCGCGCTGTTCAACGCAGCGACCGGCAAGGCTGATCGCGTTGGCTTCAAAGAAGTGGATGGCAAAAAAGTCCGCGTCTTCAAGTCGAACGGCGAAGTAGTGAAAGGGTAATGAGAAATGGCCCGTCTCCAACAACTGTATAAAGACAAAGTCGTTGCCGAACTGACCGAAAAATTCGGTTACAAGTCGGTGATGGAAGTGCCGCGCCTGACCAAGATCACCCTGAACATGGGTCTGTCGGAAGCTGTCGCCGACAAGAAGATCATCGAGCACGCAACCGGCGACCTGACCAAGATCGCTGGCCAGAAGCCGGTCGTGACCAAGGCTCGCAAGGCAATCGCAGGTTTCAAGATCCGCGAAGGCTATCCGATCGGCACGATGGTGACCCTGCGTGGCGCCCGCATGTACGAATTCCTGGACCGTTTCATCACCGTGGCACTGCCGCGCGTGCGTGACTTCCGTGGTGTCAGCGGCAAATCGTTCGATGGTCGCGGCAACTACAACATCGGCGTCAAAGAGCAGATCATCTTCCCGGAAATCGATTACGACAAGATCGATGCGCTGCGTGGCATGAACATCTCGATCACCACGACCGCTAAGACCGACGAAGAAGCCAAAGCGCTGCTCGCCGCATTCAAATTCCCGTTCCGGAACTAAGAACATGGCAAAACTTGCACTGATTAACCGCGAACAGAAGCGTGCAGACCTGGTGGAGAAATTCGCCGCAAAGCGTGCCGCTCTGAAAGCAATCATCGACGACCAATCGAAGACGGAAGAAGAGCGTTACGAAGCACGCCTGAAGCTGCAGGCCCTGCCGCGTAACTCGGCACCGTCGCGCCAGCGTAACCGCTGCGCCATCACCGGCCGTCCCCGTGGCACTTTCCGTAAATTCGGTCTGGCCCGTACCAAACTCCGCGAATTCGCCATGAAAGGCGAAATCCCGGGTATGACCAAAGCTAGCTGGTAATAGGAGAATAAGCAATGAGTATGAGCGATCCTATCGCCGATATGCTGACCCGTATTCGCAACGCGCAGGGCGTGCAGAAGACCACCGTCGAAATGCCGTCGTCGAAGCTGAAAGTTGCGATTGCCAACGTCCTGAAGGACGAGGGTTACATCGAGGATTACGCCGTGTCCACCGAAGGTGGCAAGGCTGAACTGAAAATCGGTTTGAAGTACTACGTCGGCCGTCCGGTTATCGAGCGCATCGAGCGCGTCTCCCGTCCTGGCCTGCGCATCTACAAGGGTAAAGATGAGATCCCTCAGGTCATGAACGGCCTGGGCGTGGCGATCGTCTCGACCCCGAAGGGTGTGATGACCGACCGCAAAGCACGCGCTACCGGTGTCGGTGGCGAAGTGATTTGCTACGTGGCTTAAGGAGTAGACGATGTCTCGAGTAGCTAAGATGCCAATCGCCGTCCCGGCAGGTGCCGATGTCGCCATCAACGCGTCGTCGATCACCGTCAAGGGCCCGCTGGGCACCCTGACCCAGCCGCTGAACGGCCTGGTCAAAGTGGAAAACAACAATGGCACGCTGACCTTCGACGTGATCGACGATTCCCGCGAATCGAACGCCATGTCGGGCACCCTGCGTGCACTGGTGAACAACATGGTGACCGGTGTCACCAAAGGTTTCGAAAAGCGCCTGACCCTGGTCGGCGTGGGTTACAAGGCCGCCGTCCAAGGCAACGCCCTGAACCTGTCGCTGGGCTTCTCGCACCCGGTCCTGCACGCAATGCCGGAAGGCATCACCGCAGCGACCCCGACCCCGACCGAGATCCTGATCAAGGGTATCGACCGTCAAAAGGTCGGCCAGGTTGCCGCAGAAGTGCGCGCTTACCGCTCGCCTGAGCCGTACAAAGGCAAGGGTGTCCGTTATGCGGACGAAGTGGTGAAGCTTAAAGAAACCAAGAAGAAATAATCGGAGCTGACGATGGACAAGAAAGAATCGCGTCTGCGTCGCGGACGCCAAACCCGCATCAAGATCGCGCAGCTGGGCGTGAACCGCCTGTCGGTGCATCGCACCAACCTGCACATCTATGCGAACCTGATCAGCCCGGATGCGAAGGTCCTGGTTTCGGCTTCGACGCTGGAAGCAGAAGTGCGCGCCGAGCTGGGCGGCAAGTCGGGTGCGGGCGGCAACGCCGCTGCAGCCGCACTGGTTGGCAAGCGCGTCGCAGAAAAAGCACTGAAAGCAGGGATCACCGAAGTCGCGTTCGACCGTTCGGGTTTCCGTTACCACGGCCGTGTGAAGGCGCTGGCAGAAGCCGCGCGCGAAGCTGGTCTGAAGTTCTAAGGAAGAATCGTCATGGCAAAAATGCAAGCGAAAATGGCAAGCGACAAGCCGGATGATGGCATGCGCGAGAAGATGATCGCGATCAACCGCGTGACCAAAGTGGTCAAGGGTGGTCGTATCATGGGTTTTGCAGCGCTGACCGTTGTCGGTGACGGCGATGGCCGCATCGGCATGGGCAAAGGCAAGTCGAAGGAAGTTCCGGTCGGCGTGCAGAAAGCGATGGAAGAAGCCCGCCGCAACCTGATCAAGGTGCCCCTCAAGAACGGCACGCTGCAGCACAGCGTCACCGGCCGCCACGGCGCGTCGTACGTGATGATGTCGCCGGCCAAGCCGGGTACCGGCGTGATCGCAGGCGGCGCAATGCGCGCAATCTTCGAAGTGATGGGCGTCACCGACGTCGTCGCCAAGTCGACCGGTTCGTCGAACCCGTACAACCTGGTTCGTGCGACGCTCGACGGCCTGGCAAAAATGAGCACTCCGGCCGACATCGCTGCCAAGCGTGGCAAGTCGGTGGAAGAGATCCTGGGTTAAGGGGAATACCATGGCAAACACCATCAAAGTCAAGCTGGTCAAAGGCCTGATCGGTACCCGTCAGGATCACCGCGCCACCGTGCGCGGTCTGGGTCTGCGTCGTGTCAACTCGGTTTCCGAGCTGCAGGACACCCCGGCGATCCGCGGCATGATCAACAAGGTCAACTACCTCGTGAAAATTGTCGACTAAGCCGCGGCTTGGTCAACGGAGAAAATAATGCAACTCAATACCATCCAACCCGCTGAAGGCGCGAAACACGCCAAGCGCCGCGTCGGTCGCGGTATCGGCTCGGGCCTGGGCAAGACCGCCGGCCGTGGTCACAAGGGTCAGAAGTCGCGTTCGGGCGGCTTCCACAAGGTCGGTTTCGAAGGCGGCCAGATGCCGCTGCAGCGCCGTCTGCCGAAGCGTGGCTTCAAGTCGCTGAACGCCACGTTCAAGGCTGAAGTGCGTCTGTCGGACCTGAACAACCTGGCTGTCGCCGACGTCGACGTCCTGGTGCTCAAGCAAGCCGGCGTGCTGCCGGTCGTCGCTCGCGACGTGCGCGTGATCCTGTCGGGTGAAATCACCAAAGCGGTGAACCTGAAAGGCATCAAAGCGACTGCCGGCGCGAAGGCAGCGATCGAAGCAGCTGGCGGTTCGGTCGCCTAAACGCGGCCGCTGCCTGATCGGAGCAAAAATTGGCGACTAATTCACAACTTGGTAAAAGTGCTGCTTCCGGCTTCCCCTGGGGCCGGTTGTGGTTCTTGCTTGGCGCATTGGTCGTGTACCGTATCGGTGCTCACATCCCGGTCCCCGGGATTGACCCGGTCGCCATGGCCCAGCTGTTCAAGCAGAACGAGGGCGGCATCCTGGGCATGTTCAACATGTTCTCGGGCGGCGCCTTGTCCCGCTTTGCCGTGTTCGCTCTTGGCATCACGCCTTACATTTCGGCTTCGATCATCATGCAGCTGGTGTCGATCGTCTCGCCGCAGATGGAGGCACTGAAGAAAGAGGGCGAGTCCGGCCGCCGCAAGATCACCCAGTACACCCGTTACTTCACGGTCGTGCTGGCTCTGTTCCAGGCGTTCGGCATCGCCGTCGCGCTCGAGGCGCAGCAAGGCCTCGTGCTCGATCCGGGGATGGGCTTCCGCCTCGTGACCGTCGTGACCCTGCTGACCGGCACCATGTTCCTCATGTGGCTGGGCGAGCAGATCACCGAACGTGGTCTTGGCAACGGTATCTCGATCATCATTTTTGCCGGTATCGCAGCCGGTCTGCCGAGCGCACTGGGTAGCCTGTTCACCCTGGTGTCGAACGGCTCGATCAGCAGCTTCGCCGCAATCTTCATCGTGATTCTGGTAGCCCTGGTGACCTACGCGGTCGTGTTCGTGGAACGCGGCCAGCGCAAGATCCTGGTGAATTACGCGAAACGCCAGGTCGGTAACAAGATCTACGGTGGCCAAACCAGCCACCTGCCGCTGAAGCTGAACATGGCTGGGGTCATCCCGCCGATCTTCGCTTCGTCGATCATCCTGTTCCCGACCACGATCGTCGACTGGTTCACGCGCGGCAAGGACACCTCGAATCCGTTCATCGGGTTCCTGAAAGACCTGGCCGCATCGTTGACTCCGGGCGAACCGATCCATGCGTTGCTGTATGCGGTGGCGATCGTGTTCTTCTGCTTCTTCTATACGGCGCTGGTATTCAACAGCAAGGAAACGGCGGACAACTTGAAGAAGAGCGGCGCGTTTGTACCGGGCATCCGTCCGGGCGAGCAGACCGCGCGCTACATCGACAAGATCCTGATGCGCCTGACCCTGGCCGGTGCGGTCTATATCACGCTGGTGTGCCTGTTGCCGGAGTTCATGCAGAGCCAGTGGAAAGTTCCTTTCTACTTTGGCGGAACCTCCCTGCTGATCATCGTGGTCGTCACGATGGACTTCATGGCGCAGGTGCAGAACTACGTCATGTCGCAGCAATATGAATCGCTGCTGCGCAAGGCTAATTTCAAGGGCGGTATCCCGTCGCGTTGAGCGGCCGGCGCCTCCAGGAGTGAAGAGACCGAATGGCAAAAGACGACGTCATCCAAATGCAAGGGGAGATTCTGGAGAATCTCCCGAACGCGACCTTTCGCGTGAAGCTGGAAAACGGGCACGTGGTGCTTGGACATATCTCGGGTAAAATGCGGATGAATTACATCCGCATTCTTCCGGGTGACAAGGTAACGGTGGAACTGACCCCTTACGATTTGTCCCGGGCCCGCATCGTGTTCCGCACCAAGTAAAACTAATCAAGTTATCGAATCTGGAAGAGAGTGCAAAATGAAAGTTAACGCTTCAGTCAAGCGGATCTGCCGCAACTGCAAGATCATCAAGCGCAAGGGCGTGGTCCGTGTGATCTGCGTCGAGCCGCGTCACAAGCAGCGTCAAGGTTAATACGAGGAATATCGAATGGCACGTATTGCAGGGGTCAACGTCCCCAATCATCAGCACACCGTCATCGGCCTGACGGCGATCTATGGCATCGGCCGTACCCGCTCGAAGCAGATCTGCGAATCGACCGGCGTTGCGACCAACAAGAAGGTCAAGGACCTGGACGACAACGAGCTGGAAAAGCTGCGTGATGCAGTCGGCAAGTTCGTGGTTGAGGGCGACCTGCGCCGTGAGCTGTCCATGAGCATCAAGCGTCTGATGGACCTGGGTTGCTACCGCGGCATGCGTCACCGCAAGGGCCTGCCGGTCCGTGGCCAGCGCACCCGTACGAATGCACGTACCCGCAAGGGCCCGCGCAAGGCAGCTCAATCGCTCAAGAAATAATCTAGGAACTGACCATGGCTAAGCAACAAAGCTCGGCGGCTGCAGCCCGCATCCGCAAGAAAGTCAAGAAGAACGTCGCCGAAGGCATCGCACACGTCCACGCATCGTTCAACAACACCATCATCACGATCACCGATCGCCAGGGCAATGCCCTGTCGTGGGCGACGTCCGGCGGCGCAGGCTTCAAGGGTTCGCGTAAATCGACCCCGTTCGCGGCTCAGGTCGCAGCCGAAGCAGCTGGCAAGGTTGCTCAGGAATACGGCGTGAAGAACCTGGAAGTCCGCATCAAGGGCCCGGGCCCGGGCCGTGAGTCGGCTGTGCGCGCGCTGAACAACCTGGGTATCAAGATCACCGAGATCCAGGACGTGACGCCGGTTCCGCACAACGGCTGCCGTCCGCCGAAGCGTCGTCGTATCTAATCTGTGCGGGCGGCTCGTCCGCCCGACAGCTTGCGGATACGCTACACGCCGTGGTGTTATCAGTTGCCGGTGCAGTTAACCCCGAAATGGGTTATACTGCCCGGCTATTGTCGCCTTGGGCCGTCCTGGCCCTGAGGTTTTTGTAAGCCACGTCCGGTCTCATGCAGAACTGGACTAGCGCCTGTTGTGGCCGCTTTGCGACCACATCCGGGGCGTGATCATCAAAATAAAGGAAGTTTAACGTGGCACGTTATATCGGACCCAAAGCAAAACTGTCGCGCCGTGAAGGCACCGACCTGTTCCTGAAGAGCGCACGTCGCTCGCTCGATTCGAAGTGCAAACTGGACGTCAAACCGGGCCAGCACGGCGTCAAGTCGGGCCAGCGTACGTCGGACTACGGCAACCAGCTGCGTGAAAAGCAGAAGGTCAAGCGTATGTACGGCGTGCTGGAGCGTCAGTTCCGCCGCTACTTCGCAGAAGCGTCGCGCCGCAAGGGCAATACCGGCGAAACCCTGCTGAAGCTGCTGGAATCGCGTCTGGACAACGTCGTCTACCGCATGGGCTTCGGCTCGACCCGCTCGGAAGCGCGTCAGCTGGTCAGCCACAAGGCCCTGACCGTGAACGGCAACGTCGTGAACATCGCTTCGTACCAGGTCAAGACCGGCGACGTCGTCGCCGTGCGCGAAAAGGCCAAGAAGCAGACCCGTATCCTGGAAGCCCTGTCGCTGGCCGACCAGGTTGGCTTCCCGAGCTGGGTGTCGGTCGATGCCAAGAAGATGGAAGGCACCTTCCGTAGCTTCCCGGAGCGTAACGAGATCGCTGCCGACGTCAACGAAGCACTGATCGTCGAACTGTACTCGCGTTAATCGCCGGTCTCGGGACGGCTGCGCCGTCCCTTGCCGCGCACCCGGTCCTGCCGGGAGGGGCGGAGCGCAATCTCCGCCCCAACACCGAATTCGTTATACCCGCCCGCCATCGTAGCGGGCGTTTCTACTGATGCCATCAGCCTTATCGGTGTAACGAGCCGAGGGTATTGAAAAGGACATTTCATGCAAAATAGTTTGTTGAAGCCACGTATCATCGACGTCGAAGCCCTGGGTGCAGGTCACGCAAAAGTCGTGATGGAACCGTTCGAACGTGGTTATGGCCACACGCTGGGTAACGCGCTGCGCCGCGTCCTGCTGTCGTCGATGATCGGCTATGCCCCGACCGAAGTGACGATCGCCGGCGTCGTGCACGAGTACTCGTCGCTGGACGGTGTGCAGGAAGACGTCGTCGACCTGCTGCTGAACCTGAAAGGCGTCGTGTTCAAGGTGCACAACCGCGACTCCGTGACGCTGACCCTGAAGAAGGAAGGCGAAGGCCCCGTCCTGGCATCCGACATCGACCTGCCGCATGACGTCGAACTGATCAACCCGGAACACGTGATCGCCCACCTGACCGCCGGCGGCAAGCTGGACATGCAGATCAAGGTCGAAAAAGGCCGTGGCTATGTGCCGGGTAACGTGCGCCGCCTGTCGGAAGACACGAACAAGACCATCGGCCGCATCATCCTGGACGCGTCGTTCTCGCCGGTCCGCCGTGTGTCGTACGCCGTGGAATCGGCCCGTGTCGAACAGCGTACCGACCTCGACAAGCTGATCATCAACATCGAGACCAACGGCGTCATCACGCCGGAAGAAGCGATCCGCCAGTCGGCCCGCGTGCTGGTCGACCAGCTGAACGTGTTCGCTGCCCTGGAAGGCACGGAAGCCGCCGCCGAAGCACCGTCGCGTGCGCCGCTGGTCGATCCGATCCTGCTGCGTCCGGTGGACGATCTGGAGCTGACCGTCCGTTCGGCAAACTGCCTGAAGGCCGAGAACATCTACTACATCGGCGACCTGATCCAGCGTTCGGAAAACGAACTGCTGAAGACGCCGAACCTGGGTCGCAAGTCGCTGAACGAGATCAAGGAAGTCCTGGCTTCCCGTGGTCTGACCCTCGGCATGAAACTCGAGAACTGGCCGCCGGCTGGTCTGGAGAAGTAAGAATTGCTGTACCTGCCCGAGCAATGTCGCTCGGGCAGTTTTCAACCTTGAACCGGTCCGCGGTCACGCCTTGCGCGTGAACGATCGAAGAACTGGATTTAAAACACTCGAAAGGAAATACCATGCGTCACCGTCACGGCCTTCGCAAGCTGAACCGCACCTCGTCCCACCGTCTCGCCATGCTGCGCAACATGACCGTTTCGCTGCTGCGTCACGAAGCGATCAAGACCACCCTGCCGAAAGCCAAGGAACTGCGCAAAGTCGTCGAGCCGATCATCACCCTGGGCAAGAGCGACACGCTGGCCAACAAGCGTCTGGCTTTCTCGCGTCTGCGTGACCGCGAAATCGTGCAGAAGCTGTTCGCCGAAATCGGCCCGCGCTACAACGCGCGTCCGGGCGGCTACATCCGTATCCTGAAGATGGGCTTCCGCGTTGGCGACAACGCCCCGATGGCCTTCGTCGAGCTGGTCGACCGTCCGGAAGTCACCTCGGCCGACGAAGCACCGACCGCCGAGTAATCGCTACTTCGCGTTCATGAAAACCAGGCCTTGCGCCTGGTTTTTTTTATCTGGTTCGCATCAGTTGGCTCTGCGATCTGTTGTAACACCGCTCGATCGAACAAATACGTGTTGCAGTTTTTGCGCATCGTATTTATTGTTGCCTGTTGGATAGATAAATGTGTCACTGCGATCGCAATGGCATCGCTTCATTTTACAATGGACAACATTATGAGTTTGCAACGTCGACTCGAGCACCTGCTGCTCTGGCATAAATTCGCGATCCTGAGCGTGGTCGGCGTCATCGTCGCCGCCATCCCGGCCTCGTTCTACCTGCGGGAGACCGGCAAGGCACTGGATGCCCTGGAGCTCGAAGCCCGGGCACGCGCGCCGGTGGCTACCATACTCGATACCATCCAGACCACGCAGCAGCACCGCGGCCTGGCGGCGCTCGTGGTCGGAGGCGTCGCGGAAGCCGTTCCCAAGCGGGAAAAGAAGCAACGCGAAGTAGACGCCAACTACGCGGCCATGTCGGCCATCGTCGCCGGCCTGCACGCCCCCGGCATCGACCAGGCGTGGGTGGATGCGAAGCGCGACTGGGAGGCGTTGCGCGGACGCGTGGCCGCGGGGACGATCACGGTGCCACAGAGCTATGAGGCGCATACGGCCCTGGTACCCAAGCTGCTGGCCGTCGAGGACCAGGTGGCCGACCATTACGGCTTGAACCTGGATCCCAGCGTGGATTCCTATCAGCTGATTCAGGCTATTTATTACCAGTTGCCTTACCTCTCGGAAGAGCTCGGCAAAATGCGGGCCAAGGGCGCCGGCTTGTTGGCAGCCCGGGCCGCCAGCCCGGAAGATCGGCTGGCCCTGTCCGCAATCGTGGCACGGGTCGCCGACCGGTTGCACCAGATGACCAGTCAGTTCGACAAGGCCGCCCGCGCGAACCCGGCCCTGGCCGCGGCGCTGGACGGTCCGGTGCGGGACATGCGTGAGCAGGCGCAGCAGACCATGAGGTTGGCCATGGAGGAGATCGTGAAGGCGGAGGCGCTCACCTTCTCCGGACCGGAATACGTCAAGCGCACGACGACGGCCATCGATGCCCAGTACGCGTTCGCGCACAAGGCCACGGAGCAGTTCGACGGCATGCTCGACGCCAGGATTTCCGCCCTCCAGCGTAGCAGGCTGGGCATGCTCGCCGCCGTCGCCGTCCTGTTCGCATGCGGCGGCGTGATGCTCTACGTGATCGCCCGCTCGGTGACCCGGCCGCTGAATAATGCCGTCGAGATCGCGGAGCGCGTCGCCGCCGGCGACCTGACGGCGAGTATCTCGTCCGCCGGACGCAACGAAACCGCGCGGTTGCTGGCTTCGCTGGCACGCATGAACGACAACCTGCGCAGGATCGTGGGCGAAGTCCAGGTCGGCGTCGATACCATCGGTGCCACGACCAGGGACATTGCGCTCGGCAATGCGGACCTGTCGTCCCGCACCGAGTCGCAGGCGTCCAGCCTGGAACAGACGGCTGCCTCCATGGAAGAGATCACGTCCACCGTCAAGGAAAATGCCGCGAATGCCAGCCAGGCCAGCCAGGTGGCGATCCAGGCTTCCGACGTGGCCCGGCGCGGCGGCAAGGTGGTGACCGACGTGGTGGCAACCATGGAGGCGATCAACGACAGCGCCCGCAAGATCGTCGACATCATCGCCGTCATCGACGGCATCGCTTTCCAGACCAATATCCTTGCGCTCAATGCTGCCGTCGAGGCCGCAAGGGCGGGCGAACAGGGGCGCGGCTTTGCGGTCGTCGCCGGCGAAGTGCGCAGCCTGGCGCAGCGCAGCGCGGCTGCAGCCAAGGAGATCAAGCAGCTCATCGATGAAAGTGTGGAGCGCGTCGCGGCCGGCAGCCGCCTGGTGAGCCAGGCCGGCACGTCGATGGACGATATCGTGTCCAGCGTGCAGCGGGTGTCTTCCTTCGTATCGGAAATCGTCGAGGCCTCGCGGGAACAGGCATCGGGCATCCATCAGGTCCATGACGCCATCACCCACCTGGACGATACGACCCAGCAGAACGCCGCCCTGGTGGAACAAGCTTCTGCGGCGGCGTCGAGCCTGGATGAACAGGCCCGCAACCTGGCGCGTATCGTGAGCGTCTTCCGCACCGGCAACGATCAATCCACGCAGCGCGCGGTATCGACGTCGCAGCCCCGGCCGGCGCCCGTCGTCAGGCTCGCAGCCTGAGCAAGTCAAGGGCTGGCGGATCGGTCTTGCCGTTTCGCCAGCCGCCGTGCAATGGTCCGGCGCCCGGTGTACCATGCTGCTGCGTTGAACCAATCTGACTATCCATGTTCCGATCTTCCTCTTCGTCCGCTGCGCGTCTGCTGGCCACGCTGTGCGCGCTACTGCTGGCCTGCTTCGCCTACATTCCGGCCGCCCAGGCGGACGACGACTTCCTGCCGCCCGAACAGGCATTCAAGTTCTCCGCGCACATGGCCGATGCACACACGATCGTCGTCAACTACGCGATCGCCGACGGCTACTACATGTACCGCGAACGCTTCCGTTTCACTGCGACCGGCGCGAAGCTGGGTGAGCCCGCCATCCCGCCCGGCAAGGTCAAGTACGACGACACGTTCCAGAAGAACGTCGAGACGTATCACAATGGCGTCGAGATCCGTATTCCCGTCGAGGCCGCCGGTCCGCTCACGCTGAGCGCCACGGGGCAGGGCTGCGCGGACAAGGGCCTGTGCTATCCGCCACAGGAGGCCTCGGTCCAGCTCACGCCGGGCACCGATGGCAGCGCACCGCAGATGAGTGCGGCGCCCGGGGCCACGCTGCCGTCGTCCGGCCAGTCCGGCGGCTTCGCGTTTCCGGGACAGGCCGCCCAGCCGGCGCCGCAGGTCGACGCACCGACCGCCGCCGCCGCGCCGGCGTCAGCCGCATCCGCGGCCGCCGCACCTTCGTCTGCGGCACCGTCCGAGTTGTCCGGTATCGCGTCGCTGCTGCAGGGCGGCCGCCTGCTCGCGATCATCCCGGCGTTCATCCTGCTGGGCCTTGGTCTCGCGTTCACGCCTTGCGTGCTGCCGATGGTGCCGATCCTGTCGTCGATCATCGTGGGCGAGGGCAGGCACGTGCACCGCACGCGCGGCTTCGTGCTGTCGCTCGCGTATTCGCTCGGGATGGCGATCGTCTATACGGCGCTGGGCGTCGCAGCCGGCCTCGTCGGCGAAGGCCTGGCCGCCGCGTTGCAGAATCCCTGGGTGCTCTCGGGCTTTGCGCTGCTGATCGCCCTGATGTCGCTGTCGATGTTCGGCGTGTTCCAGCTGCAGGTGCCGGCCGCGCTGCAGACGCGTCTCGCCAGCGCATCGGGCCGCCAGTCGTCCGGCAAGCTCGCGGGCGTGTTCGTGATGGGCGCGATCTCCGCGCTGATCGTCGGCCCGTGCGTGGCGGCACCGCTCGCGGGCGCGCTCGTGTACATCAGCCAGACGCGCGACGTCGTCATCGGCGGCGCCGCGCTGTTCGCGATGGCGCTCGGCATGAGCATTCCGCTGCTGCTCGTGGGCGTGTCCGCCGGCTCGCTGCTGCCGCGCGCCGGCATGTGGATGGAGTCCGTGAAGCGCTTCTTCGGCGTGCTGATGCTGGCGATGGCCCTGTGGATGGCCGCGCCTGTGCTGCCGGGGCTGGCGCAAATGCTGTTGTGGGCCGCGCTGCTGCTAGGCTATGGGTACTGGCTGCTGCGCGGAGTCGCGACGAATGTCCGCGTGGGCGCGGGGCGCCCACCCTACGCCGGACTGGCGGTCGGTGCCGCGTTCACCGTGCTGGGCGCCCTCCAGCTGGTGGGCGTGGCGAGCGGGGCGCGCGATCCGCTCGCCCCGCTCGCCCGCCTTACGGGCGGTGCACCGGCGCAGCCGCTCGCGTTCACGCGCATCAAGACCGTCGCGCAACTCGACGCCGCACTGGCCGCGACGGGCGGCCGCACGGCGATGCTCGATTTTTATGCAGACTGGTGCGTGTCGTGCAAGGAGATGGAAAAACTGACGTTCGTCGATCCGGCCGTCAAGGCGCGGCTGGCGAATACGGTGTTGCTGCAGGTGGACGTGACCGCCAATGATGCGGATGATCGCGCCATGCTCAAGCGCTTCAGGCTGTTCGGGCCGCCGGGGATCATCATGTTCGACCGGCAGGGCACGGAGATTCCGGATAGCCGGGTGATCGGGTATCAGGATACGAACAAGTTCCTTGGGTCGTTGAGCAGGTTGCAATGACCAACAAATAACGGACGCCGCGGCGTCCGTTTGTTGCGTAGGGTGGGCACCCCGTGCCCACCCTACGGTCAGCCGCGGTGGCCGTGGTCGCGGCCGAAGTGCGCCGCCTTCTCGTCGAACGTCTTCTTCTGGTCCGCGTTCAGCACCGAATAAAAGGTGTTGAGGGCGCCCTGGCGCTGCTCGAGGGCCGCGGTGCGCTGCTTCTGCCGCTCGATCATCTTCGCCATGCGTTCCGGAGCCGTCAGGTTGGCCCAGGCGGCGCGATCGTGCTGCTGGCGGGCCGGCGGCTGCATCGAGGCGACGAAAGCGTTCCAGGCGTTTTCCTGCGCCGGCGTGATCTTCAGTTCGTCGTGCAGCTTCGCGATGCGCTGCGCGCGCTGTTCCGGCGTCAGTTTCTGGTGCTGTGCGTGGGCGCCGTGGCGGGCCTGCGGCGTAGCGGCCTGGTCCGCGGTCTGTGCGTGGGCGCCCAGTGCGGCGGCACCGAGAGTCAGTGCGGACAGGGCAGCGATAAAGTGTTTGCGATAGGTTTTCATCTCTAGGTCCTGGTCAGGGTTAAAAGTTGGCAAACGGCCAAAATTAGTCTTCGTGCTCCGATCTGCGTGCATCGCGTCGTCTTCGCACGGTGTCCATCATGGGCTGAAGATGTAAGCGGAGCTTTTCCGCTGTCTCGTTCTTTGTATCAATTTGTTTCCTTGGAAGATCCATATACAAGCCGATACAAAGTGGCTGTTCATTGCACCGCCAACTCGCGATAATGGTGATATGGACAATCCATCTACCATCCTGATCGTCGACGACGACCGCGATATCCGTTCCCTGCTGGCCGACTACCTGGAAGCGAACGGCTACCGCGCGCTCGCCGCAGCCGACGGCAACGCCATGTGGAAAATCCTGGACGAAACGCGTCCGGACCTGATCGTGCTCGACCTCAACCTGCCGGGCGACGACGGCCTCACGCTGTGCCGCAAGCTGCGCGCGCATTCGACCATGCCCGTCATCATGCTCACCGCCCGCAGCGAGCCGCTGGACCGCATCCTCGGCCTGGAAATGGGGGCGGACGACTACCTGCCGAAACCGTTCGAGCCGCGCGAACTGCTGGCACGCATCCGCAGCGTGCTGCGCCGCAGCCATGCGATGCCGCCGACCTCGCAGGCCGAGAACGTGCAGCAGATGAAATTCTCGGGCTGGACGCTCGACCTCACGGCGCGCCACCTCGTCAATCCGCAGGGCGTCGTCATCATGCTGTCGGGCGCCGAGTTCCGCCTGCTGCGCGTCTTCCTCGAACACCCGAACCGCGTGCTGAACCGCGACCAGCTGCTGAATCTCACGCAGGGCCGCGACGCCGATCCGTTCGACCGCTCGATCGACATCCAGATCAGCCGCCTGCGCCAGAAGCTCGGCGAGGATGCGCGCATGCCGCAGATCATCAAGACCGTCCGCAACGGCGGCTACGTACTGGCTGGCCAGGTCACGGTGGAGCCCAGCGCGTGAGAGCTTTCCTCGGCTCGATGACGGGCCGCGTGTTTGCCACCCTGTTGCTCGGTATCCTGCTGACGGCCGCGCTGACCCAGTTGCTGGCCGACGCCGAGCGCGCGCGCGTCATCGACGAGTTCCGCGACCTGCACAACCTCGACCGCGCCGAGCAGCTGATCATGGCCACCGAGATCGTCCCCGAGTCGGCGCGCAAGGCCTACCTGGACGTCGCGAACCGTCCCGGCATGCAGCTCGTCGACGTCGACACCCGCCCGGCCGCGCTCGCCCCGACCACGTCCGAATTCACCCAGGCCCTGGCCGCACGCATGGGCAAAGGCTATGTGATGCGCTCGCTGGCCACGCGTCCCGCCGCGTGCGCGACCGCGCGCGAACAGCCCGTCGTGTTTGGCCTGTTGCGCATGAAGTGGCGCGGCACGTGCGAGAGCCTCAGCGTACGCCTGCGCGATGGCGACGAGCTCATGCTGTCCGTGCTGCCGCCGCGCTCGGCCACGTCGCCGCAGCGCACCGACTACACGTGGACCATCTCGATCTTCCTCGTCAGCGTCGCCTTCCTCGCCTACCTCGTGGCGCGCATGACGACGCGCCCGCTGAAGCAGCTGGCGCAGGCCGCGAAAGACCTCGGCAACGACATCAACCACCCGCCGCTCGACCTCACGGGCGCCGACGAGATCCGCCAGGCCAGCGCCGCGTTCAATGCGATGCAGGCGCGCATCCGCCAGTACATCTTTCAGCGCACGCAGATGCTGGCCGCCATCACGCACGACCTGCAGACCCCGCTGACGCGCATGCGCCTGCGCCTGGAAAAGGTCGGCGATGCGGAGCTGCAGGAGCGCCTGATCGGCGACCTGTCGGCGATGCAGGCGATGGTGCGCGAAGGCCTCGACCTCGCGCGCAGCATGGACACGAGCGAGACCATGCAGATGCTCGACCTCGACTCGCTGCTGGATTCCGTCTGCGCCGACGCGGCCGAGAGCTGCCAGCGCGTCACCTTGTCCGGCCATGCCGGCATGGCGCTGCTGGGCCGGCCGATGGACTTGCGGCGCTGCCTCGTCAACCTGATCGACAACGCCGTCAAGTACGGCCAGGCGGCCAGGGTGAACGTCGACCGCATCAACGGCGCCGCGCGCATCCGCATTCGCGACGCCGGCCCCGGCATCCCGGGCGGCGAACTGGGGCGCGTGTTCGACCCGTTCTACCGCGTCGAGACGTCGCGCTCGCGCGAGTCGGGCGGGACCGGGCTCGGTCTCACGATCGCCCGCAACATCGCCGAGCAGCACGGCGGCAGCATCACGCTCGCCAACCATCCGGAGGGTGGCCTGGAAGCGACTCTCATGTTGCCGGAATACTACCCAGGCAAGTAATCACAACGCTGCGGCAAATTCTCGCCGGCAGAAACATTGCTGTTACACCCGTGTGGGAGAATCACCGCAAAGACTGGTAGGGTGGGCACCCCTGTGCCCACGCGTAACGTATGCGGGCCGCCGGCGTAACGCGTGGGCACGTTTCATTTGGGGCTACCGGCCCCAAATGCCCACCCTACGATGCAAAAAAATAAATAGATCGACCGCCAGAGGCGGCACAGGGAATGGAATGAAAAGCAAAAATATCGCGATCATCGCCGGCATCGTCGTCGCTGCCGGCGCCGGTACGTGGATTCTCAACCATGGATCCGATACGCATGCCGATGGGGCCGCCGCCCCGGGCGGCAAGGGCAAGGGCGGGCAGCCGCCGGCCGTCGTCAACGTGGTGGCACCGCAGCGCCACGACGTGGCCGTCGTCCAGCAGGCCAACGGCACCGTGACGCCGATCCGCACGGTCGACCTGCACCCGCAGACGACGGCGACCATCCGCCAGGTCCACATCAAGGAAGGGCAATTCGTCAAACAGGGCGCGCTGATGTTCTCGCTCGACGACCGCGAAGACCGCGCCAACCTCGACAAGGCCCAGGCCCAGGTCGCGCGCGACCGCGCTTCGCTCGCCGACCTCGAGCGCCAGTTCAAGCGCAGCCAGGACCTGTTCGCCCAGCATTTCATCGCCCAGAGCGCCGTCGACACGCTGCGTGCCCAGGTCGACCAGGCCCGCGCCACCCTCCAGGCCGACAGCGCGGCCGCGCGTGCGAGCAGCGTCACCACGAGCTATACGGCGATCCGCGCGCCGATGTCCGGCCGCGTGGGCGGCATCAACGTCTATCCGGGCAGCCTCGTGCAGCCGGCCACGTCGCTCACGACGATCACCCAGCTCGACCCGATCACCGTCGCGTTCACCCTCCCGGAAGCCAGCCTGCCGGCGCTGCTGGCGGCGCAGAAGCGGGGCAAGGTCGAGGTCGAGGCGCTGCCCGGTGCCGACCTGGCGCCGGTGAAGGGCCAGCTCAGCTTCGTCGACAACACGGTCGACCCGCAAGCCGGCACGATCAAGGTGAAGGCCGAGTTCGACAACCGAGAGACCACGCTGTGGCCCGGCCAGTACGTCAACACCAGGGTCATCGTGCAGACGCTGAAGGATGCCGTCGTGATCCCGCAGAACGCCATCATCACGAATGCCCAGGGCACGTTCGTGTACGTGCTGGACAAGGACCATTCCGCGCGCCTCGTGCCCGTGCAGCGCGTGTACGGCGCCGGCGTCGACGCTGCCGTCAGCGGTCTCGCCGGCAGCGAGCAGATCATTACGGAAGGCAAGCAGAACGTGCGGCCGGGGGCCAAGGTGCGCCTGGCGTCCGAGTTGAACAAAGGTAGTGACAGCGGCGCTGACAGCAAGGCCGTCCACGTCGCCGCCAAGGGCTGAACACGATGAACCTGTCCGAACTGTGCATCCGCCGGCCCGTGATGGTCGTGCTGCTGTCGATCAGCCTGATCCTGGTCGGCATCCTGGCGTACTCGCACATCCCCGTGGCGGCGCTGCCCAGCTATAACACGCCCGTCATCAACGTCAACGCCAACCTGGACGGCGCGAGCCCGGAGACGATGGCGTCGTCCGTCGCGCTGCCGCTCGAAAAACAGTTCTCGACCATCGCCGGCATCAACCTGATCACGTCGACGAGCACGCAGGGCAATACGTCGCTCACGCTGGAATTCGACCCGTCGATCGACGTCAACGCGGCCGCCGTCGATGTGCAGGCCGCGCTGCTCGCCGCGCAGCGCCAGCTGCCGCAGGAAATGACGACGATGCCGTCGTACCGCAAGGTCAACCCGGCCGACGCGCCCGTGCTGTTCATGACGATGACGTCGCCCTCGATGAATCTGTCGGAGCTGAACGACTACGCCGAGAACCTCGTGTCGCCGGCGATCTCCACGTTGCCGGGCGTCGCGCAGGTGTCCGTCAACGGCGGCAAGCGCTTCGCCGTGCGCGTGCGCGCGAAGACCGACCTCATGAACGCCCGCAACATCACGATGGACGAGCTGGCGACGGCGCTGCGCTCCGCCAACTCGAATTCCGCGCTGGGCATCCTCGACGGCCCGCAGCAGACGCTGACGATCCAGGGCCCGGCGCAGATGATGAAGGCGGCCGATTTCGAGAACCTGATCGTCGCCACGCGCGACAACCTGCCGGTGCGTTTGAAGGACGTGGCGGTCGTCGAGGACAGCTACCAGTCGACCCGGGCCTTTGGCGCCTACAACGGCGAGCGCGCCATCGTGCTGCTCGTGCAGCGCCAGCCGAACGCCAATACGGTCGAGGTGGTCGACGGCGTGCGCCGCCTGCTGCCGCGCTTCCAGTCGCAGTTGCCGGCGTCCATCAAGATCAACCTCGTCAACGACCGCTCGAAGTCGATCCGCGAGGCGATCCACGACGTGAACTTCACGCTGGCGCTCACGGTCGGCCTCGTCGTGCTCGTGATCTTCCTGTTCCTGCACCGCGCGTCGGCCACGTTCATCCCTGCGATCACGATGCCGATCTCGCTGCTGGGCGCGCTGGCGCTGCTGTACTGGCTCGGCTACAGCCTCGACAACGTGTCGCTGCTGGGCATCACGCTCGCCGTCGGCCTCGTCGTCGACGATGCCATCGTCGTGCTGGAGAACATCGTGCGCCACATCGAGATGGGCAAGAAGCCGATGCGCGCGGCGCTCGACGGCTCGCGCGAGATGGGTTTCACGATCTTGTCGATTTCCGTGTCGCTCGTCGCCGTGTTCATCCCGATCTTCTTCATGCCCGGTGTGATCGGCCTGCTGTTCCACGAATTCGCCGTGATCGTCGGCCTCGCGATCCTCGTATCGGCTGCCGTGTCTTTGACGCTGGTGCCGATGCTGGCATCGCGCCTGCTGCCTTCCCATGGCCATGACCACACGGAAGAGAAGAGTTTCATCGGCCGTCACTTCGAGCGCGGTTTCACGCTGCTCCGCAACGGCTACGAAAAAACGCTCGACGTGGCACTGAAGCATCGATTCGTCGTGCTGCTGGCCGCGTTCGGCACGTTCGCGCTGACCGTCGTGCTGTACACGACGATCCCGAAAGGCTTCTTCCCCGAGGAAGACATTGGCCAGCTGCGCGTGACGACGGAAGCCGCCGAGGACATCTCGTCGTCCGCGATGGTCGAGTTGCAGACGAAGGTGGCGCAGGCCATCCAGGCCGACCTGGCCGTGCAGGACGTGACGTCGTTCTCGGGCGGCGGCAATAACGGCCGCATGTTCATCGTGCTGAAGCCCCGCACGCAGCGGGACAGGATGCCGCAGGTCGTCGACCGCCTGCGCAAGGCCACGCACAAGATTGCCGGCATCAATGTCTACATGGCGCCGGTGCAAAACCTGCAACTGGGCGGCCGCCAGAGCAAGAGCCGCTACCAGTACACCCTGCAGAGCGTCTCGGGCGCGGACATCAGCCAGTGGGCCAACGAGTATATGGAGCGCATGCGCAACAACCCGATGTTCCGCGACGTCACCAGCGACACGCAGGACAAGGGCCTGCAGGCGAAGCTCGACATCGACCGCGACAAGGCCAACCTGCTCGGCGTGCAGATGGGCGACATCCGCACGGCGCTGTACGCGGCGTTCGGCGAGCGCCAGGTGTCGACCATTTATTCGAGCGCGGCCAGCTATTACGTGATCCTGGAAACGGCGAACGAGGACCGCCAGTTCGAGGACGCGCTGTCGCGCCTGTCGGTGCGCAGCAAGACGGGCCAACTGGTGCAGTTGTCCAGCGTGGCGACCGTCAAGCGCACCGTGGGGCCCATCGCCGTCAACCACCAGGGCCAGTTGCAGGCGATCACCTTGTCGTTCAACCTGGCGCCGGATGCGCCACTCGGCAACGCCACCGCCGCCATCGAGCAGATGGGCCGCGACATGAAGCTGCCGGCGTCCATCATCACCAAGTATGGCGGCGACGCGGCCGTGTTCCAGGATTCGCAGTCGAGCCAGCTGATCCTGATTATCGCCGCCGTTGGCGTGATCTACGTGCTGCTGGGCGTGTTGTACGAAAGCTTCATCCACCCGATCACGATCCTGGCCGGCCTGCCGTCGGCCGCCGTGGGTGCGCTCTTGACCCTGCGCCTGTTCGGCCTCGACCTGACGATGATCGCCATCATCGGCATCCTGATGCTGATCGGTATCGTGAAAAAGAACGCGATCATGATGATCGACTTCGCCCTCGATGCCCAGCGCAACCAGGGCATGGCGCCGCAGCAGGCGATCCGCGAGGCGTGCATCCTGCGCTTCCGCCCGATCATGATGACCACCCTGGCCGCGTTGATGGGCGCGCTGCCGATCGCCCTCGGCCTCGGCGCCGGCGCCGAGCTGCGCCAGCCGCTGGGCCTGGCCGTGTGCGGCGGCCTGATCTTTTCCCAGGTCATCACGCTGTACATCACGCCCGTGATCTACCTGTACCTCGACAAATACAGCGGCAGCGGYCCGATGACGGATGCGCAGCTCGTCGAGGCGGAGCAGGAGTCGAAAGTCGTCCTGACCAAGGTCGCCTGATGAAATTCCGTGTGGCAAGGTTGAAACACACTGTAACAACCATTAAGCTACCCTGCTTGTAAGCTCATTACAGAACCTTAACACCGCATGCGCGGGTCAACCAAACCGGTTAGACTGCGCCTCGTCCATATCTTTTATTTGTCCTCCGACCGGGGCGTTCATTATCTTGCGTGACCATTCCCACATTGCGATGGAAGATAGCGATGTCTGCATACATTGCGGCCAGCCGTTGCCCGGACGGAAAGTGGTCATCTACGGGCAAAAAGGCCCGAACCGGACCGGCATCGCCATCACGATCGCACTGCACCTGCTGCTGGTGGCCGTCTGGCTGTTCCAGCCCAAGGCGGAAAAGCATGCGCCGCCCAAGTCCGGCGAAGCCGTCGTCTGGCTGCCGCCGCTGAAACAGAACAAGCCGGCCGCCAAGCCGGCCGAGCAGGCGCCGAAGCATACGGCCAAGGCGGCCGCCGCACCGAAGTTTACGCCGCCGCGGATCACGATGCCGCGCCTGCCGAACACGATCACCGTGCCGGACGTCAAGCCGGTCGAGGAAAAACCGCAACCGAAGCCGAAGGAAGAGACCAAGGCGCCGCCGCAGGAAGTCGACATGCAGGCCTACATCGAGGCCCAGCGCAAGCGCCGCGGCGCCCCGGCGCAGACCGACCAGGCCGAGGAAAGCGAAGCGGCGCGCGGCACGCGCAACGCGATCGCCAACATCGCCGCCATCAACGGCCGCGGCGGCCAGGATCCGAACGAGACGGGCGGCGTGTTCAGCATCACCAACAAGACGTTCAGCACGGCCGACCTGAAATTCCGCGGCTGGAACCCGAACTTCAAGCGCCGCTGGCTGACGGCCGTGACGGTCGAGCGCGGCAGCGAGCCGGACATCGAGACGGCGATCGTCAAGAAGATGATCGAGCTGATCCGCAAGGAAAAGACCGGCGACTTCGAGTGGGACTCGCATCGCCTGAATCGTGTGGTCACGCTGTCGGCACGGCCGCAGGATACGCAGGAGCTGATGAACTTCCTGTACAAGGAAATGTTCCCGGAGTACAAGCCGCCGCGATAGTGCTGCACACCGCGGTCGATTCAGGAGGCTTGGTGCGTGGGCGGCGGCGTGTATTCGAACACGCAGTAGTGATGCCATTTTTCGCGCAGGCTGAAACCGTCCAATGCCGCCAGCCATTCTTCATTCGGCAGGAAGAGGTAGATCAGAATGACCTTGCGCGGCATTGCCTTCAACGAGGTGTTGATGTTGGCCAGTACCTCGCTCAACACCGGCCGGTTGAACGGATTGAAGAAGTAGAGGACGAGGTTATCCGGCGGCGGCTCGAACTGGCAGGCATCGGCATGCACCGCGCGGATCACGCCTGCGCCGCGCCGGGGATAGCGTTCGATATTCCGCTCGGCGAGCAGATGCAGTTCCTTGCTGAATTCCACCCCGATTACATTCTTGAACGGCAGTTCGCCGGCGATCAGCAACGTCCTGCCCTTGCCTGAACCAAAGTCGATGAACGAAAAGGCCGGATAGTCGATGCCGAGGCGGCGCAGCAGGCGCCGCAAGGAATAGACAGGAGATGGCTGGTAGCGCTCGCCATGGCGGTTATGCTCGCTGGCAATGTCGAGCGCCCTCAGATCGGCAAATGTGCTCGTCTCCGTGCCGTAGCGCCGGTCAAACGTACGAGCGGTATATTTTTCGAGGATCTGGATGGGAGAAAAACGCGACCAATTCACACCCGTCGATTTCGGCATGGACGTCTTTCACGTTTGCGGAACGCTGAGCGTTCGGACAAGCGCGCAAGATTGGATCAGCCATGCGCGCGGTGGATGGTATTTCTCTCTTGCCCCAGCAGCATAGCACCAGCCTTTATATCGAGGCCGCCTGCGGCTTGTGGAACCGGCCCAGGAC
Organism: Massilia sp. P2_C2; assembly: GCF_056404615.1. Classification (NCBI taxonomy): domain Bacteria; kingdom Pseudomonadati; phylum Pseudomonadota; class Betaproteobacteria; order Burkholderiales; family Oxalobacteraceae; genus Massilia; species Massilia sp. P2_C2. The sequence continues at coordinate 26,000 of NZ_JBFUDR010000011.1, forward strand.
GTGCAGGAGCAACAGGGTCGCGACCACCCACCCGATCAATGCACCCCACACGGCATTGTAGTTGCCCGTCAGATCATGGATCATGCCGAGCGCGGGCGGGGTCAGGACGATGGCGATCTGGTTCACGGTCATGGCAGTGCCGAGGGCCAGGCCGACGCTGTTCGCCGGCGCGGAATCCGCAATATAGGTGACCCACGGTCCATACCAGCCCAGCGCAAAAAAGCCGAGCACGGCAATCAGGCAGAGCAGCCAGGCACGCGGTACATCGACGGGCAGGTTGAGGAGGGCCAACAGGCCCAGGCAGGTGACCACCATGCTCGAGCCCACCGGCAAGAACCGGTCCCCCGTCTTGCCGCAGCGGTCGCTCCAGACCGACAGCACGATACGCCCGACGCCGCCGCACAGCTGAATCAACAGCAACAGCCACCCGCCCTCGTGTAACGGCATGCCGAACCGGTCGCGCAGGAACAGCATCAGAAAGACGACGATGCCGTATTGTGTGCCGACCAGGGCCAGGCCCGACCAGACGACGCGCTGCATCCAGCGTTGACGCACCATCCGGACCAGGAAGAACACGGTCAGCACGGCACGCTTGCCGGGACGATCGGGAAGATTTGGCGGGCGATAGATCGTCCAGAACAACAGGCCGACCGCCAGCACGACGGCGACGCTCCAGAGGAAGGCGGCGCGCCAGCCCTGGAGGCCGACGATGAACGGCAGCGCCGCCGCCGCCGCCGCGCCGCCGAGCGGCAGGCCCGCCTGCCGGACGCCCATCGCGATTCCCAGCTGGTGGCTGTGGAACCATTGTGATACCGACCGGCTGCCGCCCGGCTGCACCGTGCTGTAACCCATGCCGACCACGAACAGGGCGACGCACAAGGCCAGGAAGCCGGGCGCGACGCCGGCGCCCACGAGGCCGATGGCCATGATCAGCATGCCCGCGACGATGATGCTCCGTTCCGATTTGCGGTCCAGCAGGTCGCCGACGAAGAGCAGGGTGAAGATCGGCGCCACGCTCGACGCCGTGATCAGGAGGCCGACCTGCGTGGTGGACAGGTGCAGGTCTTTTTGCAGATAGCCGGCCAACGCGGCGATGCCTTGCGTGACGAACGCCGCGCCGGCCTGCAGGACGGTGGCGGCGATCAGGATCAGCCATCGGTAGGGAGATGTCCGGGAATCAGTGAAATGGGCGGGCATAAAAGGAATGAAAAAAGCGGAAAAGATCGGAAAACGGATGAAACCGGACACCATAACGGCAACCGGTCGGCAACGGCACGCCGACCGGCTTTTTACTGCATAGAACTTTACGCGACCAGTTTATCTTGCCGCAATACCGTAGCGCAGTCCGCCATCACCGTCTTCTTGCGCAGGAGGTAGGTTCGGAAAACCTCTTTGGCGGTGGCGAGGTCGGCCGGAGTATTCATGGCCAGGCAATAATCCTCGACGGCCTTGACGGCATGGGAGAAGTGCGCGCTTTCGGTACCGCCGGTATGCACGGTAACCCAGGCCACGGAATAGCGGACTTGTTCGGCCGGCGTTCCCACATGGGCGCGGAACCAGTCCTGGAACAACGGATGGATGAATTCCACTTCACCGTGCGTATAGACTTCATGGATCAGCGTCGTCAACAATCCTTTCAGCGGATCGCGCTCGACGAGGCGCTGGCGATCGGTCCAGTCCTTGAAGTTCTGCGCGGATTGCAGGCAATAGGACTTCAGCAGCCAGGCATCGTCCGAACAGGCAGTGGTTGCCATCGTATAAAACAGGTCGGAATGCAGTTTCCCGCCAAGTGCCCCCAGGTCTTCGTCGGTGATCCGTTGCAGGCTGGCGCAGACATCGAACAACCGTTGACCGACGACGGGGTCCTGCTGGCGCCTGGCCAGCAGCGTCATCCGGTTCGCCAGGCCCGAAACACTGGCGGCGGAATTGTTCGTCTTGGACCAGCTGGCGAAAAAATACCGCAGCGGTTCTTTTGCGTGGGCGCGCGAGCTTAGGTCGACGAAGCACTGTTCGATGGTTTCCAGGCATTCGCGCTGTTCCGCGAACGTTTCCAGTAATGCGGTTCGCAATACTCCGGGTTTCATTTCCGCAAGGACCGGAGTGATGATCTCATGGAGGCTGCTTTCAGCGGTTTGTAAGCTGTTCATATCCTGTTCAATGAAAGAAGGTTGATCAACRTCCTGCTGCAGGTTGCGATGACCTGGGCTTACGCATCAGGGTAGGTCATCTTCGAGGGATCGACCCACACATCGAAATCCTGTGGTGTGGTCAACCCCGATTCGATCGCGACCTCGCGCAAGGTCTTGCCCTGTTTATGAGCAGTCTTGGCGATTTTGGCCGCATTGTCGTAACCGATATGYCGATTCAGTGCCGTTACCAGCATGAGGTTGTTGGAAAGATTCCGTTCGATGGCCGGCAAGTTGGGTTCGATTCCACGTGCGCAGTGGATATCGAAGGACGTACAGGCGTCGCCGAGAAGATCGATGCTTTCCAATACGTTGTGTACCATGACTGGTTTGTAGACATTCAACTGGAAATTGCCCTGGCTCCCGGCAAAAGCGGTCGCTGCGTCATTGCCGAACACTTGTACGCAGACCATGGATAAAGCTTCGCATTGGGTCGGATTCACCTTGCCGGGCATGATGGACGAGCCCGGTTCGTTTTCCGGAATCAGGATCTCGCCGATACCACAGCGCGGGCCGCTGGCGAGCCAGCGTATGTCGTTTGCAATCTTCAACAGCGCGCCCGCAAGCGTGCGCAGTCCGGCGGAAATCGCGACCAGGGCGTCGTGCGCCGACAAGGCAAAGAACTTGTTGCCGGCAGCACGGAAAGGGTGCCCGGTCTGCGCCGCGATGTGTTGGGCGCACAGGTCGCCGAAGCGCGGATGCGAATTCAGACCCGTTCCGACGGCGGTGCCGCCGATGGCCAGCTCGTACAGGTCCGGCAGGGTGCGGCGCAACACGAGAAGCGCGTTGTCGATCTGCGCGACCCAGGAGCCAATTTCCTGGCCCAGAGTGATGGGGGTGGCGTCCTGCAAATGGGTGCGTCCAGTCTTGACGACCGATGCGTAAGCCGCGGCCTTGTGTTCGAGCGTGTCTCGCAATTGCCCGACTTTGCTGAAGAGCAGGCCTTCCAGTTGCATCACGACGGCGATGTGCATCGCCGTGGGAAACGTATCGTTCGACGATTGTCCGCAGTTCACATGGTCGTTCGGGTGGACCGGGCGCTTGGTCCCCAAGGAGCCTCCGAGCAATTCGCTCGCACGGTTGGCGATCACTTCATTGGCATTCATGTTCGACTGGGTTCCGGAACCCGTCTGGAACACGACCAGCGGAAAATGGTCGTTCCATTTTCCGGCGATCACCTCGTCAGCTGCTTGTGCGATCGCCTGTCCCGCTTCCGACGGCAGTTGGCCCAGCTCCGTATTTGCCAGCGCGGCCGCTTTCTTCAGGATGGCGAGTGCCTGGATTACCGGGAACTTCCAGCGGAACCGATCCGCACCGATATCGAAGTTCTGCAAGGAGCGCTGCGTCTGTGCGCCCCAATAGCGGTCGGACGGCACCTCGACAGGGCCGAACGAGTCGGTTTCAATCCGTACTTGGGTCATTGTCATTCCATATTCATCAGTGTGGGAATCATTTGCCGGCCGCCGTTCAATCGATCGCGTTCAACACGTCGCGGATTCTGGCCAATCCGGTTTCCAGGGCCGCCTCTTCGAGGGCATACGAGATCCGGAACCCGAAGGGATCGCCAAACGCGCTTCCGGGCACGACGGCGCTGTGTGCTTCGCTCAACAGGATGGTTGCCAACTGGTCGATGTTGTCGACGCCGCTCCCCAGGTAGCTGCGGCCGAGCTTGTTGCTTACGTTGAAGTAGAGGTAAAACGCGCCCTCCGGCGGCGCCAGGCTGACATCGCGGATGTCGGCGGTGATCGCCAGTGCGGTACGCAATTGACGCTCCAGGAACGCATTTGCCTGTTCCACGAAGGAGGTATCCCGGTCGTGCATGACGCCATGTGCCGCCCACTGCGCCAATGTCGAAGGATTGGATGTCGTGTGTCCTTGCAGGTTGTGCATCGCTCCGATCACGTGCGCCGGCGCGCCGGCATAACCCACGCGCCAGCCGGTGACCGCGTGGCTCTTCGAGAAGGAATTGACGACGATCGTCTGTTCCTTCAGTTCCGGGCACAAACCGATCAGGCTGTGGTGCACATGGGGAGCGCGCACCAGATCCCCGTAGCATTCGTCGAAGACCACCCAAAGACCGTGCAGCAAAGCGAATGCGCCGATCTGCCGCAGCAATGTCTCGTCGTAGACGACGCCGGTCGGGTTGTTGGGTGTGTTCAGGACGATCATTTTCGTGCGCCCTGTCAGCGCCGCACGCAGATCGTCGATGCGCGGACGATAGCCGTGCGCGCTGGTGTCGACAATGACCGGGACGCCGCCTGCCAACTGGATCTGCGTCGGAAACGTCTCCCAGTACGGTGCGGGTATGAGTACTTCGTCCCCGGGGTTCAGCAAGACCAGGGCGGTATTGAAGAGGGCCTGCTTGGCCCCGCAGGTCACCGCCACTTCGGCTGGAGAGTATGCGACTCCGGTACGCCGGCTCAGGTGCTCGGCCAGGATTTCCCGCAGCTCAGGCATGCCCAGCGGCGGCGTGTACCGGTTACGCCGGTTCCGGACCGCGTCGATGGCGTGACGTTTCATCCCTTCGCTGGCGTCGAGAAACAATTCGCCCGCCGCGAAATTGTGGATGTCGACGCCTTGTGCCCGGAGCGCATTCGCCTTGGCGCGCATGCTGGAGGTACCTGGGGCGGACACCAGTTCCATCCGCTGGGACAGTGAACGCGGAAATGTCGTCATGGTCGTCAATGCCATTTCTCCGTGTTCAGTGTTTCAGGACGGATGCCATCTTGTTCACGTGTTCGCATGCCCTGGACACGTATTCATTGGATAGTCCGGCGATGCGCGCATAATCGATTTCTTGCCCGGTGGCGCTTGCATACAGCTCCAGCACGCTGGCGGCATGGGTGAAATGGCGGGCCTCGACGCTGCCGCAATGAACGCTCAGGAACGAGGCAACATGGTTGACTTCGCTGGCCGAATAGCCATAGTGGTGCCGGATCCAGGCTTTCCACATCGGCGTCATCATGTTGTATTCGCCGGTGTTGAAAAGCTCGGTCATGATCATCATTTCGATCGCCTCCATCAGCTGCGGGGCCAGCGGACGTTTTTGTCCGACCCAAGTGGAGAACTCCCTGGTGACAGGGTCCAGGTATTTGTCCTGGAGGCGCCACTCGTCGGAGCCGCAAATGGCCGAGGCCATCCGGTGATACAGCTTCGAATGGTGCGGATGGCCGTGCAGTTCACCCAGGCCGATGTCTTCGACGATGATTTCGCCGCAGTGGCGGGCTGCATCCAGCAGCTTCAGTTTGTCGTCGTCGCGCTCCAGTTCCGCGGCTTCCTGCAGAAGGCGCACTGCGATACTCGATACCGCATGGGCGGCGCCGTCCGGGCTGCGCCACCCGCAGAAAAACGTGCACAGCGATGGGGTCGACCACTTTTCGGAAGTAATGAACGCATAGGTGAGACCGTAGTCCTCCAGCCGAGCGGTATTGTTTTGGAAGCCGGAAAGCAGGGCATCAACCAAGCGCTGTTCCCTGACGTCCGCCAATGCTTTGTTCACATAATCCAGAAAAGTTGCTACTGCATGACTCATGGTTCGTCCTATGAAAGGCTCAGTTGAAAACGTGTGGAAATGAAGCGCAATGCAGGCGGCATCAGCCGTACTTGATCAGGTCCTGTTCCAGTTCGCCGTAATCCAGCATCGAGAATAAGCCGTCCATCGAGCAGACCATGTTCCGCACCGCACTCAAGCGACGTTCGCGCAGGATCTGCTGGCACACCTGCTCCATGGCGCGGACCGAGGCGCGCAGGCTATGATTGGCGCACAGCACGAGGTTGACGCCCGCGTGCGCAAACTCGTCGAAATGCACGTCGTCATAGGTCGTCGGTGCGATCACCACAGGTGCGCGTCGCCGCCACTGGGCGAGGAAGTCGAAGATCTGCCCGGGATCGCGATGTTTCGAATGGATGAACACTGCGTGTGCGCCGGCATCGACATAGGCCGCGCAACGGTCCAGTGCCTCGGACACCGAGCCGCCGGCAATCAGTGTTTCATTGCGAGCGACAACCAGGAAATCCTCGCTGGCGCGGGCGTCGAGGCCCGCCCGCAGCTTGCCGACCTGTTCGCGGATGCTGACCAGCGACTGGTCGCCTTCGACAAACGAATTATTTTTCGGGAAAACCTTGTCTTCGAGGACCACACCGGCGACGCCGATCTGCTCGATGCGCTTCACCACGTGCCGGAAATTGTTAAAGTCGCCGTGCCCCGAATCGCAATCGAACAAAATGGGCTGCTGTGCGACCTGGACCACTTCGATCAGATTGTGCAGGGACTGCGTCCAGGACACTTCGTTTCGATCGCGGCACCCCATGGCACTGGCGAACGTGAGGCCAGATCCCCACAGCGCGCCGAAGCCGCTGGTCTGCGCCACGATAGCTGACAAAGGGTTGTGGATTTCCATTGCGACGTCGAAGCTCGTAGTCGACAGTGCTAAGCGTTTTCTCATGGGGCATCTCCTTCGTGTTTGATGGGCCGGGTCGCGGACGTGGACCAACTGTCGAATATCTGGGGCAGGAACCGGGTCGAGATCACCGGACCTTCGTCGGTACGGTCGTGACGGATGTGCTCCGCAGCGACGCTGACGAAATCCCAGCGCTCGAGCTCATTACCCAGGTCGCCGAACAGGGGGCGAATGTCGTCGAGCGGTAATTTGCGGCTGGTATCGATGTGCAGAGCGCGGCGTTCGGCAACCTCGGCGTAGCGCACACTGTGGTGCGCGACCGTCTGTTCATGGGCGAGCACCAGGTCGACGATGCGGCGCGTATCGTCCCGGCCTTCGCGTAACCGGTCGATCACGCGCGTCGTGTCCGGAAACAGCGACACGCATTCGCGCATCACGTCAGCCGGTTCGTCCGGACAATGGATGAACGTCAGTGCCCGGTTCGGAATGTCGAGGATGGTGCGCAGGTCATGTGCCTGGCGCCGCTCGACATAGGCCGAGGATCCCTTGAGCGATGCGAGGTGGACACTGGCGGGAACCTGGCCATGCTCCGAGGCGGGACGGCGCAACAGGAGGATTGCAGTCACTTCCCCCCGGTTCTTGATGTTAATCAGGCGCAAGCGATCGTTCGTGGCGGTGTTCCATTGAAAACGCCAAATATAGTTCTCGTCGGCTGGCGGAATGTGACGGATCTCGGCATCGACCAGGGTGAACCCGGCCTGGACGAGATAGTCGAGCACGCGACCGGAGACACGTCGGCGAAAACATTCGGGCTTCAACCCGAGGAAGGTGTAATCCTGGAGAACCTGTTCGGCCCGGTTTGCGAACGCATATTGCAGGTCTTCCCAGACGAGCCTGTATTCGAACTCGGCCGGATAATGGCGGTGCTTTTGAGGATCGTGGGTCAGTTGATTCCAATCGGGCATCCGGGACCAGTGTGTATTCATGGCATAGTCACTTCAGGTTGTTCGTTTCGATGTGTCGGCGGATTGCCGATGTGCTGGGCGGGCATTCCTGCTGCCGCGCCGCAGTGTTCTCACCTGGTCGGCGCGAAGGCGGCGCGCAGGAAGCCCGGCACGGCGTCGGCCTCGGCCGTAGCGCCATGTGCGGTCGCGTCGAGCCATGCGAAGATCGAGGCGATATGCCCCGGTTCCTGGTAAGCGAGCTTCCATAAGGAATACTCCAGGATCGCACCGGCAACATGCTGGTCGCCATCAGCCGTCCATTCGATGGCGGGATGCTTGCGCAATTCCACAAAGTCGCGCACGAGTCCGCGCGCCACGCTCTCGGATGCATTGGCGCACGCGATCGGCAGCACCGTTTTCTTGATCGATGGGGCGTAGCTGCGCCAGGCATCCCGGTAATGTTCCGCCGTCAGTGGGCGGGTCGATGCAGTGCCCGGGAATACCCAGGGGTAGACCGTCTTGCGCATTTCGCCGTACAGCGAAAGCAGCCGCCGGCACCTGGCGATGTCCTGGTCCCCGACACTTTCCAGCGCTACCGCCATCTTCAAGGCCTCGTCGAAATGACCGTGTTCGATGTTAATCAATTCGTGGGTGATCTGCGGGCGGATCGCGTCTTCGGGCAATCCGGATTTCTCCAGCATGGCGATATAGCGCCGGCATTGGGCCTCGGTCCCTTCGAGCTGCCCAACCAGCGTGATGAACAGGGGAAGATCAAACAGCGAGGAACGCAGCAACATCCCCATGACCGCCACGGTTGAAATATGCGGGCTCAGTTGTTCAAGATCAGTCCGGGTAAAGCCGAAACCGATCAGCGAGCGCTCCAGAAGTTTGTCGTGGCCGACTTCCTCGATAAAGAATTCTTCGATCAGGGCTTGCAGTCCAGGTTTGCCGTGATGGTTGAGCGCAGCGACCGTGCATTGTTCCGCAAACCGGGTAGTAAAGTAGTATTCGATCGACCAGGCCTTGAGTTCCTCCTGGGTCAGCGCACCCTGGCTGAATTTCACGGCGCCCGGCTCGTCGGCAAAGGACGGCGCGATGTGGGACCGGAAATGTGCGCGCAATTCATGGAACAGGCTCGCGCCGTCGCGTGCGGCGCCAAACGGCTTGGACTCCGTGAGAATATTTTCGCCAAGCAGAATGTCGATCAATGTCCGCGTATCGTAGGGAGCGAGTGCGGCATCGTGGCGGCGCGCGAGTTCCGCCATTTCCATGGTTCCGGGCACGAGGTCGTTCAACACCTGCTCGACGCTCTCGGCAAGCTGATCGGAGTCGAGGTCAAGCGCAAAACGGGATTGTCCGCTGACAAAATTCAGGCTGGCGCTGGAGCGCTGGTACTGCACGCCCTGGATGATTTTCGGCTGCTTGAGGTGCATAAAAGTGAACTGGCTGGTCAACATGGAAGAGAACCCCGGACGAGGATGTCCAGGGTTCCCTGATAGTCAATTACAGGCGGAAGTCGCCCGAATCAACGATGCTGTTCTGGTGACGAACTTGCATGATGTTCTCCTTTTTTCGAGTGAAATGGTCCCAATCAGGATTGGGGATGGCTTGGTGCTTTCACACCAATTCTTTGATGGACGACCGTGCGGTCGTCGGGTGGACCGGCCAACAAGTCGCAGGCGTCGAGCAGGGCGGTCCCGCATTCGTGCGCGTTCAGGCGGAATGCCACCGGGACACCGCGGGCAAAACGTGCGCCGATTTCAAAAGGCGTCAACAGCGCAGCATGGCCGTCGCGCGGATTGATTTGGCGGTACGAGTCGAACAGGAACTGGTAGTCCTGCCGTGACCGTCCTTTGGACTGAAGATAGGGAAGCGCCTGGTGTTCGTAGAAGTCGTAATCGGGCGGCGGGACGGGGCACCGTGGATCCGCAAACAGCAGCTGCAGGCTGGCGGGGCAGGCGGCCCAGCCAATGGTGTCCAGATGTGCGCGCAGCAGTCCCAGGGCGATCCACAGCACGCACGCGTCCAGCGCGACGGCGAGCGCGGAGGCTTGCTCAACCGTTAATTGCGAGAATACCAGCAGGCTGTCGAGGACGTCACGATACAGGAAGCGTTTGGTGCGACCGTCCCGGTAAATAAATTCGGCCAGCAGGACGAGCGCGTCGCGGGTGCTCGCATCCAGGGCAGCGACGGCAGGCGCTTCCATGTCGAGGTGCGAGAACGGTGTGATTGGAAACGCACGGAAATGCAGTTCGGCCACCAGGCTGTCGGGCCCCCGGTTCATCATGTGATCAGGTTCGTAGAAGATCGATGACGCGTACAAGCGGCCGTCGGGGGCTTGGGTGATGTGTCCGGCCTTTTGCACCATGCCGAGGCGCCTCAGGTGGAACAGACTGCCTACGTAAGCCAGTTCCTCGGTAAAGAGTATGTCGAGATCGGCCTGATAACGCTCAACGGCTGCCGGGTACAGGCGGCCATGACGCGGCCCTTTGAGTATCGTCGCGGCACCGGAAGAATGCTGGACAATGTCTGCGCCCAAGGCGAGGAGCCGCTGCAGTTTCTTACGCTCCTGTGCGATCCGGGGCGCGACGGCCGGGGCGACCGCCATGCGGCCGTCCGGCAGACTGGCCAGGGTCAGCAGCAACTTCTCCTGCTGGGCTCGCATGCCGAGTGCTTCGCTCAGGTACCCGTGCCCGGCTTCCGGGAAAGCCTTGTCGAGAACCGTGTCCAGTATGTGTGTCATATATATACCTTGTGATTTGCAGGGATGGACTGGGACTTCGCCCAGAACGCCACCGCGATCGCCAACAGCGATTCCGCCAGAGCCGCAAACAGATACAGGTCGCGCGGGGAAAAGTGGATGAGCAATGCACCAGCGACCAGGATGGCGGGTGGAATGCAGAGCTTTACCGTGAAACCCACTGCGGCACTGATCGTTCCATAAAACGTCTTGCCGATACTTTCCTGGCGCAGTGTCCGGTATGACACAGCGGAGAACACAAACGAAAAGGCTTCCACCAACTTGCCGGCCCAAAGCATATATTTGTCATTCAATATGTAGACCAAGGCATAAATTGCGGCATTCAGTAGCATCGATGCAATTAATATCCCAAGCAGGAGATTTTTCGTTCCGCGTAATTTTCGCGCGAAAGTCGCGGCTATCAATCCGCCAAGTCCGGACATTGTCGACAGCAGTCCGATTTCCGCGAGATTCATGTGCAGGACATCATGCCCATACAAGAAGGCGAAAGAAATCGGAATGGCTTCGATGCCATTGATTAGCATCGTGATAAAACTGAGATGCAGCAGGAATCTGTTTTCGGCGAGCCCGGAGAAACCGGCTTTTAGCTGCGTTCGCAATGAAACGTTTTGCAGTCCGACGGTGTGGTCGACCGCGCGCGGACTGAACATGAACAGCCCCACTGATCCAAGTGCCGCAATGGTGGTAGTCAATGCCAAAGCCGCTTCGAGACTCCACACTGCCAGACTGCCGATCAATACCGGCAGGCCCAGCGAGCAAAAACGCTCGATCAGGATGGCATTGCCGTTGTACGCCGCCAGCCCGGTCCTGGACACGATATCCAGCACGATCCGGTCTCCACAAGCCATGAGCAATTGGCTGGTGCTGGATACTGCAAGTGAAGCCAAAAGGAGACACGCAGCGGGAATGTACTTGAGATATACGGCCACCAGTAGAAGAGGCGGGACGATATATGCCAGGAGTGCGAACCGGTTAATTCGGCTGGCACCGACCCGGTCTACCAGAATTCCTCCGGCCAATCCGAAAGCGAGCATCGGAAGAGATTCCAGGAAACGGCTGGTAACAAATCCGGTTTCGCCCCGGCTCGATTGAACCAGGAAAAACGGTATCAGTAACAAGAAGCACGTTTGCACGATCTTGATGAATGCGAGGCGAATCAGGACGACAGGCATGGATCACCAAAAAATCCGGAAAAAAGCGGCATGGTTTCCGCGCGAACGCCTGCATCCCGGCGCGGCGAAACTGTGGAAATCCTGGTGGCACTCGTCCGTTCATACGGAAAGCAAGGACATAAACTGCGTCCTCGATTGGCGCGTCGTTCAATCATCGAGAAATGAGCTTTCGTTTCACATTGCCCACGATATTAATGATTAAGCGCAAGAAAATGCTATCAAAATGTCACACATTTCAAATATTTAATGTTTCACGGGGAGACATTTCACAAGCAAAGTGTTAACTTGATTTGGCGCAAATACCTCTTGGCTAAAATGAGTTAGCACGGGGGTATCGGTTGACAAAAGCGCTTTTCGCCTATCCGAACTGGGCCTACGTACGTTGGCGATGTCGAGGGTGGAGGGATGCGCGGTTTTTCRGCCAGAATTGGTGTGTGCGCTTTGACACCACGCCTGCGCGCGGGACCATCGGCCGAAGCCGGTCGGACTGAAGGGATCTTGCGGGCGCCCAAAGGGGCGGCATGGGAATAGGGTGAGGCCGGAGGAAGGAAACTGGTCGGTACGTTGACGCAGTGCCGCGCGTCGCACGCTGACAGTGCCAAAAAAAACTAGGAAAGCAAATCTGGCACAGCGGTACAACTTTCTCCGTTGGATGCGATCCAATGCAAGATTGGATCAACGGAGAATGCGATGTCACGAGATTCCGTCCGAGGCGAGCCTACCGTGGAGTATGAGCTCACGCCCTGTCTGTTGAACTGCCCGGCTTGCGGGCATCCGATGCCGATGGCGTACACCAAGAAACGCAAGGTCATGACGCGTCGCGGCCTGGTGGGTCTGTATCTGCACATTCGCCGTTGCGGTCATGCGGGCTGCAAGCGTTTTCGTCAGACTTATCATCCCGGGGCGGAAGGCCAGCTGGTCCTGCCGAAGCAGGAATTCGGACTGGATGTGGTGGCACGTGTCGGCGAACTGCGCTACCGCGAACACCGGTCGTGTCCGGAAATTCACGAGTTGCTCCAGCGGGAAGGCGTGTCGCTGTCGTTACGCTCGGTGCAGAATGTGCTGGCCCAGTACGATCTGTTGCTGAGTCTGGCGCTGGAAACGCTGCCGGAGCGTGCCGCCGAGTTGAATTCGCAAGGACGCGTCATCCTGGCCATCGATGGCTTGCAGCCCGATGTCGGTCATGAAGTGTTGTGGGTGGTGCGGGACGTGCTGTCGGGCGCGATCCTGTGCGCGCGCAGCCTGTTGTCTTCATCGCGCGCCGAACTGCAGGCGCTCATCGAGGCAGTCGTCGCCGCGCTGCCGGTGCCGGTGGCGGCGGTCGTCTCCGATGGCCAGACTAGTCTGCGTGGCGCGGTGGCGGCGGCGTTGCCGGACGTGCCGCACCAACTGTGCCAGTTCCACTATCTGCGCGAGGCGGCCCGCCCCTTGTGGGAAGCGGACCGCCACGCGAAGAAGGAGTTGAAAAAGCACGTGCGCGATGTCCGGGGCGTCGAGCGTTCGGCCGAGCGGCAAACCGGCGCCGCCAGCGAGGTCGTGCTGAGTTATTGCTCGGCCGTGCGCAGTGCCTTGACCGACGATGCCCGGCCACCGCTGGCGTTTGCCGGATTGCGGCTGCATGAACGACTGGGCCAGACCCACGCCAGCCTGCGCAAGGCAGGCGAAAAAGGGGGGCGCCGCGTGCGCTGACGCGCCTGCGGGACATGCTGGGACGCGCGCTGGAGCGGACCGCGCCGCTATGGCCCGAGGTCGAAACAGGTGCCCGGTGGGTGGGCCAGGCAGCCGCCATCCTGGAGAATCCGGATGGATCGACGGCCCAGACGATCTGGCGCCGTTACGAACAATGGCTGCGACAACTGGAACGCACCTCGGTGTCGTGCGAGTCGGCCCGGCACTTCCTCAAAGTGACGCGCAGTTACGGCGACGACCTGTTTCACTGCTATCGGACCGCCGGGCTGCCGCGCACGAATAACGCCCTGGAGCAGACTTTTGGACGCGTGCGCTATCACGAGCGGCGCGCCAGCGGACGCAAAGTCGCTTCACCCTCGCTGGTGACCGACGGCAGTGTGCGGGTGCCGGCGTCCCTCTACACGCGCGTGGCCCCGGTGACGGTGCAGATGCTGGCGAGTGTGGAACACGACCGCTGGCGCGCGCGACGCGCCGAACTGGAGCGCAAACACCTGGCGCGCCGCCAGCGCTGCCGATTCCGCAAACATCCGGAACACTATCTGGCAGAGCTGGAGGAAGCCACGGATAAGCTAAATTTACTTTCCTAGAAAAAAATGCCGTTCAGCTCAACTGAACGGCATGGGAACACAGCACGGCTTTTCTGTTACGCAGCCGCCTTCAGGCGCCGCGCCACATCCATCGCGAAATAGGTGAGCACCCCATCCGCGCCGGCGCGCTTGAACGACATCATGGTCTCCATGATGACCTTGTCCGGATCGAGCCAGCCGTTCTGGAACGCGGCCTGCAGCATCGCGTACTCGCCGCTGACCTGGTAGGCGAAGGTCGGCACCTTGAATTCGTCCTTCACACGGCGCACGACGTCCAGGTAGGGCATGCCCGGCTTGACCATGACCATGTCCGCGCCTTCCGCGATGTCCAGCGCCACTTCGCGCAGCGCTTCGTCGCTGTTGGCCGGGTCCATCTGGTACGTGTTCTTGTCGGCCTTGCCCAGGTTGGCGGCCGAGCCGACCGCTTCGCGGAACGGGCCGTAGTAGCCCGACGCGTACTTGGCCGAGTAGGCCATGATGCGCGTGTGGATCAGTTCCTTGTCTTCCAGCGCCATGCGGATCGCGCCGATGCGGCCGTCCATCATGTCCGACGGGGCCACGATGTCGACGCCGGCCTCGGCCTGCGCCAGCGCCTGGCGCGTCAGCATGGCGATCGTCTTTTCGTTGACGATGTAGCCGTTCTCGTCGGGCAGGCCGTCCTGGCCGTGCGTCGTGTACGGGTCGAGGGCGACGTCCGTCATGATGCCCAGTTGCGGGAAGTGGCGCTTCAGCTCGCGCACGGCGCGGGGCACCAGACCCTCCGGGTTCGTCGCCTCGACGCCGTCATAGGTCTTCAGCGCAGCGTCGACGACGGGGAACAGCGCGAGCACGGGGRTGCCCAGCGCGACCGCTTCCTCGGCGACCTTCAGCAGCAGGTCGACCGACAGGCGCTCGACGCCCGGCATCGACGCGACCTGCTGGCGCTGGTTCTGGCCGTCGAGGATGAACACGGGGTAGATCWGGTCGGAGGCGGTGACGACGTTTTCGCGCATCAGGGCGCGCGAGAACGGGTCGCGGCGCATGCGGCGCATGCGCACGGCGGGGTATTGCGAAGGCGTGATGATCGGCATGGCGGTTCCTGAAAATTATTGATCAGAATCGGCCGGGAGCGGGTCTTCATCCAGGCCGAGCAGTTCGATGATCTTGTCGTTGGCTTCCTCGACGCCGATGCGCTTCAGGGCCGAGAACAGCTGCACGGTGAACGGAAAGCCGTTGCCTTCCTCGTCGACATAGCTGTCCAGTACCTGCTGCGCCTGGCGCAGGGCGTTGACGGATTCGTTGCGGTTGAGCTTGTCGGCCTTCGTGAGGATGCAGTGGATCGGCTTGCCCGTCGGGGCGAACCATTCCAGCATCTGGATGTCGAGCTCGGTGAACGGGCGGCGCGAATCCATGATCAGGATGAGCGCGGCCAGTTGTTCCCGCCGCTGCACATAATCGCCCAGCAGCCTTTGCCAGTGCAGCTTGGCATCGCCCGACACTTCCGCATAGCCATAGCCCGGCAGGTCGACGAGCAGGCCTTCGATCTCGTCGACCTTGGTCGGATCCTTGCGGTGCATCGCGACGTGGGCCCCGCCGATCGAAAAGAAATTGATGTGCTGGGTGCGGCCGGGCGTCTTCGACGCGAATGCCAGGCCCTTCTGGTTCGTCAGGATGTTAATCGCCGTCGATTTGCCCGCATTGGACCGGCCGGCGAAAGCGATTTCCGGCACCTGCGTCTTGGGAAGATCCCGCAACTGGTTGACGGTCGTGAAGAAACGGGCTTGCCAGAGTTTGGACATGGGGAATGAAGCGAAAAAGACAACGGAGTGGAGGGCAGGAAACAAAGGCTATTGTACAATAGGGAGTTACCTGCCGCCGGCGAGCCTGCATTGCCTGGAGCGTCGGCGCGGGGGCACGAGCATGACCGCTGCACTGTAACTGCAAGATTACTTTTGACTTTTTCAGGGTGCTTGAATGAATCGTGTGTTCCAACCGGCCGCGTGCGCGGCGATCGTGAAGTCCTTGCTGGCCAGTTTCATCCTCGCAGGCAGCGCTCTTGCAGCGGACGCCGCCCACGCGCCCCCGGCCGCCGCCAAGGCCGATCCGGCCAAGGGTGGTTCCCTCTACGACACCGGCGACAACGCCCGCGGCCTGCCGGCCTGCGCATCGTGCCACGGCGCCGGCGGCAACTCGACCATCAATACCAATCCCAAGCTGGCCGGCCAGGTCGGCACTTACCTCCACAAGCAACTGGTCGATTTCACGACGCCGAACCGTAACCAGCCGGTGATGACGACGTATGCCAGGATGCTGAGCGAGGACGAGAAGAAAAACATCGCCGCCTACCTCGCCACGCAGCAACCGAAGCAGGGCGCCGCGCGCAACAAGGACACGCTGGAACTGGGCCGCAAGATCTATCGCGGCGGCATCGCGGACCGCGGCGTGGCCGCCTGCGCCAGCTGCCACGGCGCCACCGGCAGCGGCATCCCGGCCCAGTATCCGCGCCTGGCCGGCCAGCACCAGGATTACACGGTCGCCCAGCTGCAGGCGTTCAAGACGGGCGGCCGCACCAACAGCCCGCAGATGAGCACGCTGGCCAAGCGCCTGTCGGACGATGAAATGAAAGCGGTGGCGGACTATATTGCCGGCTTGAAGTAATAAGAACCTATCCCGGTAGGCGCGAACCTGTAGGGTGGGCACCCCGTGCCCACCAATCGTTCGCGGACCGGCATGCGTTTGGTGGGCACAGGGGTGCCCACCCTACGATGGGTTCCAGTTAATGGCCGGTATGCCCGGTCGCAGATGAGAGTCGGATTACCGACCTAAAATAAATTGGCAGGATCAACAGGGAAGGGCGACCGCGCAAGCGGGGGCGCCCTTTTGTTGTATCCTCCTTCAACGTTGTGTCGAGAATGAAAGTTGTTAGTCGATGAGCACCACCGGAATTGAACTGAAGACGCGCCGGCGCGGCGTGGCCGAAGCGGTCGAACTGCTGTCCTCGATGCGATTCGCGATCAGCCTCCTGGTCATGATCGCGATCGCCGCCATCATCGGCACCATCATGCAGCAGGACCGGGCGATGCCGGACTACGTCAACCAGTTCGGTCCGTTCTGGTTCGAGGTGTTCCGCAAGGTGGGCCTGTACACGGTCTATTCGACGTGGTGGTTCCTGCTGATCCTCGCTGTCCTGATCGTCTCGACGAGCCTGTGCATCGCCCGCAATTCGCCCAAGATGATGCGCGACATGCGCAGCTGGCGCGACAGTGTGCGCGAAGAATCGCTGCGCAATTTTCATCATCACAGCGAATGGACGGCGCCGCTGGACATGGTCCCGCTCGCGCAGCAGACCGCGAGCCGCCTCGTCGATGCGGGCTACCGCACGAAGATGGTCGACAAGCCCGGCGGCGTGCTCGTCGCGGCGAAAAAGGGCGCGGCCAACAAGTTCGGCTATATCTTCGCGCACACGGCCATCATCGTGATCCTGCTGGGCGGCCTGCTCGATTCGAACCTGCCGATCCGCTTCCAGGAATGGTTCTTGGGCAAGATACCGTATGCAGGCACGGGTCTCATCTCCGCCATCCCGCCGCAACACCGCCTTGGCCTGGACAACCCCAGCTTTCGCGGCAATACCCTGATTCCCGAAGGACAGGCCAGCGACACGGCCATGATCCAGCGGCCCGACGGCGTCCTCGTGCAAGACCTGCCGTTCACCATCGAGCTGCGCAAGTTCCACATCGATTTCTACTCGACGGGCATGCCCAGGCTGTTCGCCAGCGACGTCGTGATCCGCGACCACGAGACGGGCAAGCGCTTCCCCGGCACCATCAAGGTCAACCAGCCGCTGATCTACCGCGGCATCGCGCTGTACCAGTCCAGCTTCGAGGATGGCGGCAGCAAGCTCAAGCTGACGGGCTGGCCGATGGCCGGTCCCGGCGACAAATCGTTCGCCATCCAGGGCGAGGTCGGCAATGCGACCGAGTTAAAGCAGGGCGCCGACACCTATGCCGTCGAGTGGTCGGGGTTCCGTCCGTTCAACGTGGAAAACACGAGCCAGAACAATGATGCGCGGGCCGTGACAAAGGGTAAAAGTCTCGAGGAACAGTTCGCCCAGACCTTGTCCCAGCACTCGGGCTCGGCCGCGAAGAACGTCGGCAACAAGGACCTCAAGAATGTCGGCCCCAGCGTGCAATACAAGCTGCGCGACAAGACCGGCCAGGCGCGCGAATTCCTGAACTACATGCAGCCCGTGACCCTCGAAGGCAGCGAGGTGTACCTGGCCGGCGTGCGCAGCAATCCTTCCGACCCGTTCAGCTTCCTGCGCATCCCGGCCGACGACGAGCACGGCCTGCGCGAATGGATGCGCCTGCGCGCCGCGCTCGCCGAGCCGTCGCTGCGTGAGGAAGCGGCCCGCCGCTATGCCGCGCGCGCGCTCCCGCCGGGCGACGCGGGCGGGGCGCTGTCCGTGCAGCTGCAGGAATCGGCCGCCAAGACGCTGGCCATCTTCGCCGGTGACGGCAGGCAGGGCGGTTATCTCGCCGTTTCCAAATTCCTCGAAGGCATCCCCGCGAAAGAGCAGGAAAAGGCGGCCACCGTGTTCATGAAGATGCTCAACGGCGCCATGTGGGAGCTGTGGCAGGCCGCACGTGCGCGCGACGGCATCGCGCCCGCGACGCCCACCGAGACCCATGGCCGCTTCCTGCAACAGGCGACCAACGCATTGTCGGACAGTTTCTTCTACGGCGCGCCCGTGTTCCTCGCGCTGGACGATTTCAGTGAGGTGAAAGCGTCGGTGCTGCAGGTGACGCGCTCGCCCGGCAAGAAAGTGGTCTACGT
>NZ_JBFUDR010000012.1:0-42604 GCF_056404615.1 Massilia sp. P2_C2
GCACTGTCCGCAATCGAGACAGCGATCGTCGCCTTATGGACATCCAGGCCTACATATTTGCTAAACTCGTTCATGACCTACCTCCTCAATTGCGGCTCTGCGCCGAAAGGTTCACCAACCCTCAGCGTAACCCGCGTCCGTTGAGGTTGGTAGGTCAATACATTCTGTCTACGAACGATCACTGCCGTTGGGTGGGCACCCTGTGCCCACGCGGACGCAAACACAACGCGAACGTCACGCGTGGACACGGCGTGTCCACCACGCGGCGATCAACCGTTCTGCTGCCGCGGATCCTGCTTCATCTCGATCACGCGCGACCCGCCGTTCGGCCCGGGGAACCCTTCGAACGCGCTCTGCACGAGGGCCGGCATCACGACCGGCGTCGACATCTGCCGGCTGACGTTGCGCACCGTGACGTCGAACAGGCGCCTGCCGTCCGTCGCCGAGGCGATCGAGATCTGCAGCTGGCGGTGGTAGCGGTGTTCTTCTTCCACGTCATAGGCCGGGTACGGGCCCCACAGCGGATCGTAGAACGGGCTGTACCAGCCGCCCCAGTAGCGCCGGCGCCATCCCATGTAGGCAAAGCGGGGCGAGTACATCGGTGCGAAGGTCGGGTACAGCACCTGCGTGGGTACGTCGATGGTCGAGAAGCGCATCGACACCTTCAGCGCCGGCGCTTGCGGCGCCTCGTGGAAGCCGAGGCGGCTCATCTGGGCGCGCACGAGGTTTTCATAGCTCTGCAGCTCGAGCGTATTGTCCTGCGGCGGCGGCGTCTCGAACGCATAGCTCTTGTCGGGCAACTGGGCCGGCCACTGGTTGAAGGTGGTGACGTCACTGCGGATCGTCGTCGCGCAGCCGCCCAGCAACAGGCTCAGCGATGCGACCGCCGTGATCATGGTACGTTTCATGACGAGCTCCATCTATTCGGTACCCGAAACTGTCGGGTTTCCTTTCCTGTAATCGGTCTTGTCCAAAGACCATCTTATTCCTGATACACCGTGTCCGTCGATACATTTACGCGCGGTTACTGGCTGTACATGGCGATACATTCGAAAGGTACGGATTGCGCCGGAAAGGAGTTGGTAAAATAAGCATCCCACCAACGGCTTTGCGGACCCCTGACCATGCGCACCGATACGCCTCAGACCATCTACCGTAAGGATTACACCGCCCCCAGCTACCTGGTCGATACCGTCGAACTCGGTTTCGATCTCGACCCCGCCCGCACCGTCGTCGCCAACCGCATGACGGTGCGCCGCAACCCCGCCAGCGCGCAGCGCGAAATCGAGCTGTACGGCGAAGACATCGAACTGGTGATCCTGCGCCTGAACGGCCGGACGCTGGCCGAGGGCGAGTACGTCATCGAGGGTACCCTGCTGCGTATCCCCAATGCGCCGGAAGAGGCGACGCTGGAAATCGAAACCATTTGTGTTCCAGAAAGCAATACTACCCTCAGCGGCCTGTACACGTCCAATGGCAGTTTCTACACGCAGTGCGAGGCCGAAGGTTTTCGCCGGATTACCTATTTTCCGGACCGTCCGGATGTGATGTCCCGCTATACCGTCATGCTGCGCGCCGACAAGGACAAGTATCCTGTGCTTTTGTCGAACGGTAACCTGCTCGAAGAAGGCATTCTGCCCGATGGCCGCCACTACGCCCTGTGGGAAGATCCGTTCAAGAAGCCGTCGTATCTATTCGCGCTCGTCGCCGCGCGCCTCGTCTGCCAGGAAGAGACGTTCGAACTGGCCGACGGCCGCCAGGCCCTGCTGCAGGTGTGGGTGGAAGAGGGCAACCTCGACAAGACGGATTACGCGATGCAGTCGCTGAAGCACAGCATCCGCTGGGACGAGGAACGCTGGAACCTCGAGCTCGACCTGGACCGCTTCATGATCGTCGCCGTGGGCGACTTCAACATGGGCGCGATGGAAAACAAGGGCCTGAACATCTTCAATACCAAGTTCGTGCTGGCCAATCCGCGCGTCGCGACGGACGTCGACTTCCAGGGCATCGAGGCCGTCGTCGGCCACGAATACTTCCACAACTGGACGGGCAACCGCGTCACCTGCCGCGACTGGTTCCAGCTGTCGCTGAAAGAGGGTCTGACCGTGTTCCGCGACCAGGAATTCTCGGCCGACATGATCGGCACGAGCACGGGCCGCGCCGTCACCCGCATCGACCAGGTGCGCACGCTACGCCAGGCCCAGTTCCCGGAAGATGCCGGCCCGATGGCCCACCCGGTCCGTCCCGATTCCTTCGTCGAGATCAATAATTTTTACACGGTCACCGTCTACGAGAAGGGCGCCGAGGTCGTGCGCATATACCAGACCCTGCTGGGCCGCGAGGGCTTCCGCAAGGGCATGGACCTGTACTTCGAGCGGCACGACGGCCAGGCTGTCACCTGCGACGATTTCCGCCTGGCGATGGCCGACGCCAATGGCCGCGACCTGACGCTGTTCGAGCGCTGGTACAGCCAGGCCGGCACGCCGGTCGTGCAGGCCGAGACGCGCTACGACGAAGCGGCGCAGACCTATACCCTGCGCCTCATCCAGTCGTGCCCGCCGACCCCGGGCCAGACGGAGAAGCTGCCGTTCCACATCCCGGTGGCAGTGGGCCTGCTGGGCGAGGACGGCCGCGACCTGCCGCTGACGGTCGACGGCAAGGCTTACGGCACGACGGCCGTGCTGGAACTGACGGAAAGCGATCAGACCTTCGTGTTCACCGGCGTGACGGCGCAGCCGACGCCGTCGATCCTGCGCGATTTTTCCGCGCCCGTGATCCTGAAATACGGCTATGGCGATGCCGAACTGGTCCACCTGTTCAGCCACGACAGCGACCCCGTCAACCGCTGGGAGGCGGGCCAGCGCCTCGCGATGAGCCGCCTGCTGAAACTGACGGGCCAGGTGGCCGCGGCTGGCAACGTTGCCGACCGGCTCGACCTGGACGACGTGTTCGTCGACGCCATGCGCAAGATCCTCACGGACGGCTCGCTCGACCCGGCCTTCCGCGAGCAGGCGCTGCTGCTGCCGTCGGAGACGATGATTGCCGACCAGCTGGACGTCGTCGACCCGCTCGCGATCCACCTGGCGCGCCAGTTCGTGCGCGCCGCCATCGGCACCCGCCTGCGCGCGGAACTGCAGGCCCAGTACGACGCCAACCAGACGCCGGGTGAATACAGCCCGGACGCGGAATCGATCGGCAAGCGCGCGCTGAAGAACCTGGCGCTGGCCTACCTGTGCGCGGCGCCGGACGACGCCAGCCTGGCCCTGGCCCAGCGCCAGTTCGATGGCGCGACGAACATGACGGACCGCGTGGCGGCCCTGTCGGCCCTCGTGCATGCGCGCGCGCCGGCCGCCTCCGACGCCCTGCAGCGCTTCTACGACGAATTCCAGGGCGAGGCACTGGTCGTCGACAAGTGGTTCGCGATGCAGGCCTCGGCCCCGACGACGGACGTCAACCGCGTGCGCGAACTCATGACGCACAAGGCCTTC
The DNA here is from genome assembly GCF_056404615.1 of Massilia sp. P2_C2. Lineage (NCBI taxonomy): Bacteria > Pseudomonadati > Pseudomonadota > Betaproteobacteria > Burkholderiales > Oxalobacteraceae > Massilia > Massilia sp. P2_C2. The sequence continues at coordinate 3,489 of NZ_JBFUDR010000012.1, forward strand.
ACCTTGCGTAACCCGAACCGCGCGCGCAGCCTGGTGTCTACCTTCTGCGCCGGGAACCCGGTCGGTTTCCACGCGCCGGACGGCAGCGGCTACGCGTACTGGGCCGAGCAGGTGATCGCGCTGGACGCGCTGAACCCGCAGGTGGCCAGCCGCCTGGCCCGCGCGATGGACCGCTGGCGCCGCTACACGCCCGACCTGCAGGCCCACATGAAGCGGGCCCTGCAGCAGGTGGCGGGGCAGGCGAAGCTGTCGAACGACGTGCGCGAGGTGATCAGCAAGGCCCTTGCCAATTGAGCAGATGGTGGGCACGGGGTGCCCACGCGGACGTTTGCGGTATGTCGGCGTTGCGCGTGGGCACAGGGGTGCCCACCCTACAATGCGACGCGCCATCGATAAATCGAATTTTCACAAACTGAAGGAAGTCCATGAAACGAGTCAGCCTGACGCAATACCTCGTCGAGGAACAGCGTCTCCACAGCAACATCCCGGCATCGCTGCGCCTCCTGATCGAAGTGGTGGCGCGCGCCTGCAAGACCATCTCGCACTCGGTCGGCAAGGGCGCGCTCGGCGATATCCTCGGCAGCGCCAACACCGAGAACATCCAGGGCGAAGTGCAGAAGAAGCTCGACGTGATTTCCAACGAGATCCTGCTCGAGGCTAACGAATGGGGCGGCCACCTGGCGGCGATGGCGTCGGAGGAAATGGAATCGATCCACCCGATCCCGAACCGCTACCCGATGGGCGAATACATGCTGCTGTTCGATCCGCTGGACGGCTCGTCGAACATCGACGTCAACGTCTCCATCGGCACCATCTTCTCCGTGCTGAAGGCGCCGGAAGGCATGACGCACCCGACCGAAGCCGACTTCATGCAGGCCGGCAGCAAGCAGGTCGCGGCCGGCTATGCCGTGTACGGCCCGCAGACGATGCTCGTGCTCACCACCGGCAACGGCGTCAACTGCTTCACGCTGGACCGCGAGATGGGTTCGTGGGTGCTCACGCAGAAGGACCTGCAGATCCCCGTCGAGACGAAGGAATTCGCCATCAACATGTCGAACCAGCGTCACTGGTATCCGCCCGTCACGCGCTACGTCGATGAAATGCTGGCCGGCAAGACTGGCCCGCGCGGCAAGGATTTCAACATGCGCTGGATCGCCTCGATGGTGGCCGACGTGCACCGCATCCTGAACCGCGGCGGCATCTTCATGTACCCGGCCGACCAGCGCGACCCGTCGCAGCCCGGCAAGCTGCGCCTGATGTACGAAGCGAACCCGATGGCCTTCATCGTCGAACAGGCCGGCGGCGCCGCGACGGACGGCCGCCAGCGCATCCTCGACATCGCGCCGCATAAGCTGCACCAGCGCGTGCCCGTGTTCCTGGGCTCGAAGAGCGAGGTGGATCTCGTGACGAGCTATCACGCCGAATGATTTTTGRCCGTCCCGCATAAAAATTGCCGAGTTGGACTAGCAAGTTTGCGGAGTTGTTGTTAGAATGCGGGCTCCTTTGCGGTGCAGTCCAGTTCTGGGCGGCAAGACGCAAGGTCCAAGGGCCGCCAGCAGTCTGATGGCAGGTATGCGGACACAGGTTAAACGTTGTTCAGGTTTAGCCGCTGTAGCTCAGTCGGTAGAGCAGCGCATTCGTAATGCGAAGGTCACCAGTTCGATTCCGGTCAGCGGCACCAAACACAGTGAGAAGGGCCACCCAGCAGGGTGGCCCTTTTTGCTTTGTGCGCCCCGCACGCCACCCGTGCGCCCCCCTCCACGTTCCCGTGATCCAATGGCTCTGTTAGGCACCGCACAGTCCTCAACGACCAAAAGTTATATTTTTTGTATCGCGACGCCGCATGACGGTGTCTACAAAAACCGGCACTGCGGCACATTGCGAACGCGAGATGGATCATTACTGCACGTGGAACTTTTGAGCCTCTACAGAGTCAACGCCAACGGGCCTTGACTTGCTGCATGACTCAGCTGCTTCCGTTGATGTAGCGCAGCCCATTCTCGTGCCTTCGTCTTGTTTCGAAGGGAATAAGGGAAGATCCGGAATGTGGTGATGGTCGAGTATCGGTCTACTCCGCGTTGGTCTACATTTTTACGAGGAATTCATCATGGATAATCAGAAGTCGAGCGAAGCAAAAGGCAGCAGCCTGGGCTCGGGATCGAGCCTGGGCAAGGACACCAACGCAGGCAACCAGGGCAAGGACAGCAACCTGCCGAACGCCAGCGGCTCGGGAAACCTGGGCAGCAATACCGGTTCGGGCAGCCTGAACAAGAGCAGCCAGCTGAACCAGGGCAAGGACCAGCTCGGCTCGACCGGCAGCAGCACCGGCGGCGCCACCGCGTCCAGCACGGGCGCCGTGGGCGGCACCAGCAATGCCGGCTCGTCGTCGGGCATGGGCTCGATGGGTTCGATGAGCGCTAGCGGCTCCACCGCCAGCGGCACAAATAGCAGCATCGGCGGCAGCTCCAGCAGCAGCATGGGCTCGGGCAGCAGCGGCTTGAGCAGCCAGAGCGCCGGCGCCGGTACCGGCTCGGGCGTGGGGGGCGATGCGAAAGACCTGGGCGCCCAGGTGAGCGCGCGCGCGCAAGACCTGCACCAGTCCATCGACAAGGCTGCCGACGCCGCCCGTCCGATGGTGGACAAGGCTGCCGATGCGGCCCGTCCGGTCGTCGACCGTCTCGCGACCACCGCCCATGCCGGCGTCGACAAGCTGCAGGGCATGCTGAGCGGCGCCTCCCTCAACCTGGGCCAGCGCCAGCAGCAGCTGACCGACGCCTATGGCCAGTGGAAGGAAGCCAGCTACGAGTACGTGCGCCAGAAACCGGGCACCGCGATCGCCATCGCCGCTGCAGCCGGCTTCGTGCTGGCCAAGCTGCTGGGTGGACGTAACCGCGATTATTGATAAGTAGCGCGTTTGAACTATCCGTAGGGTGGGCTCTCCGAGCCCACGCGTGACGTTTGCATAATGCCGGCGTCCGCGTGGGCACAGGGGTGCCCACCCTACTTGTGCGCCGTTTCGCGGTCCGGCACCGGATGGCGTGGATGATGCCGCAGCCGCTTCGCGTGGCGCCCGAACCAGTGCTCGATGTCGTCGACGTAGGTGAACACGGCCGGCACCACCAGCAGGCTCAGCAAGGTCGACGTGATCAGGCCGCCGATCACTGCGACGGCCATCGGCGAGCGGAAGCTGGGGTCGCCCGACAGGCCCAGCGCCAGCGGCAGCATGCCGGCGCCCATCGCGATCGTCGTCATGATGATCGGGCGCGAACGCTTGTGGCAGGCGTCGACCAGCGCGTCGAAGCGGCTCATGCCGGCCTTGCGCGCAAGGATCGCGTAGTCGACGAGCAGGATCGAGTTCTTCGTCACGATCCCCATCAGCATGATCAGGCCGATCATCGACGGCATCGACAGCGCGCTGCGCGTCAGCAGCAGCGCGACGAAGGCGCCGCCGATCGACAGCGGCAGCGCGGCGAGGATCGTCACCGGCTGCAGGAAGTCGGTGAACAGCAGCACCAGCACGCCGTAGATGCACAGCACGCCGATCAGCATGGCGAGGCCGAAGCTGGCGAACAGGTTCTGCATCTCCTGCGCGTCGCCCAGTTCCGCGATCGTCACGTTCGGCGGCAGGTTCTTCAGGGCGGGCAGGGCGCGCGCTTCCGCGTTCACCTCGCCCAGCGAGCGGCCGTTCAGCTCCACCTCCAGCGTGACGTTGCGGCTGCGGTTCAGGCGGTCGATCTGCGCGGGGCCGCTTTCCATCGTGATGGTGGCCACGTTCGCCAGCAGCACGGGACCGTTCTTGCCGGGGACGGTCAGGCGGCCGATGGCGTCAAGGTCGGCGCGCACGGCATCGGGCAGCTTCACGCGGATCGGCACCTGGCGCTCGGACACGTTCATCTTGGCCAGCACCTGGTCGTAGTCGCCGCTGGTCGCCACGCGCACGGTCTCGCCGATGCTGGCGGCCGTCACGCCCAGGTCGGCGGCGCGCGCGAAGTCGGGACGCACGATGATTTCCGGGCGCACGAGCGAGGCGCTGGACTTGACGTTGCCGATGCCGCGCAACGTGCGCAGTTCGCGTTCGGCGCGCCGCGCGGCGACCATCAGCGCGTCCGGATCCTCGCTGCGCAGCACGAGCTGCAGCTTGACGCCCGAGTCGGGCGAGCCGACCGTGAAGCGGGCGCCGGGCACGTCGGCCAGGCGCGCGCGCAGCGCCGATTCGACAACGGCCAGTTTTTCCTTGCGATCCTGGCGCTGCACCGTCGTCACCGTCAGCACGGCGCGCCGGGCTTCGGCTGCGGTGCCGGGCGCGAACGCGTCGCCGCTGGAACCGCCGCCGATGGAGCTGAATACGCTCTTCACGTTCGGCGTGCCCATCGCCACCTGGCGCACGCGCTCGGCCACGACGCGCGTCTCCGCCAGGGGGGCGCCGGGCGGCAGTTCGACGTTGATCTGGGTCTGCGAGCGGTCGGCGGCCGGCACGAAGCCCGTCGGCAGCAGCGGCACGAGCGAGACCGATCCGACGAAAAAGAGAGCGGCCGCGATCATCGTCAGGCCGCGGTGGCGCAGGCACCACTGCATCGTGCGCATGTAGCGGCGCATCAGCGGGCCGTCGCGTTCTTCCCCATGCGGCAGCGGTTTCAGGAGGTAGGCGGCCATCATCGGCGTCAGCAGGCGCGCGACCAGCAGCGACGCCAGGATCGCCAGCACGGCCGTCCAGCCGAACTGCTTGAAGAACTTGCCGGGGATGCCGCTCATGAACGCGGTCGGCAGGAACACGGCGACGAGGGAGAACGTCGTCGCGATCACGGCCATGCCGATTTCGTCCGCTGCTTCCAGCGCCGCCTGCATCGGCGTCTTGCCCATGCGCAGGTGGCGCGAGATGTTCTCGATCTCGACGATCGCATCGTCCACGAGCACGCCCACGACGAGCGCGAGCGACAGCAGCGTCACCGTGTTCACGGTGTAGCCGAACAGATACTGGCCGAGGAAGGCGGGGACCACGGACAGCGGCAGCGCGGCCGCCGCGACGAGGGTGGCGCGCCAGTCGCGCAGGAACCACCAGACGACGAGCACGGCCAGCGCGGCGCCTTCGTACAGCATGTCCATCGATGCGTCGAAGTTGTCCTCGACCGGTGCGGCGTTGTCGATCACTTCGCGCAGCACGACGTTGCTGTGCTTTTGCTGCAGCTCGGCGACGGCCTTGCGCACGCTGTTCGCGACATCCATCTCGCCGGCGCCGCGCGTGCGGAATATCTCGAAGCCGACGACGGGCTTGCCGTCCTGCTCGGCGATGGCGCGCGGCTCCGCGACCGTGTCAAGCACGTGCGCGATCTCGTCCAGGCGCACGTGGCGTCCGTCCGGCAGCGGGATCTCCATGCGCGCCAGTTCCTGCGCCGTCTGCACCGTCGCGAGCGTGCGCACGGATTGCTCGGCGCCGCTGACGTCGCCGCGGCCGCCCGGTTCTTCGCGCTGCACGTTGCGCAGCAGGCGCGAGACGTCCAGCGCGGACACGCGCAGCGCGGCCATCTTCTGGTCATCGAGTTCCACGCGCACCTCGCGCGTGACGCCGCCCACGCGCTTGATGGCGCCCACGCCGGGCACGCCGAGCAGGCGTTTCGAGACGGTGTTGTCGACGAACCAGCTGAGGTCCGGCGCATCGAGCGCGGGCCGGCCGTGCGCGTCCGCCGCCTGCGCGGTGAAGGTCAGCACGACGCGGCCGGCGGTCGTCGTCTTCGTCACGCTCGGGTCGCGCATCTCCGCGGGCAGGTCGGCGCGCACGCGCGAGACCGCGTCGCGCACGTCGTTGACGGCGTCCGACAGGTCTTTCTCGAGGATGAATTCGACGGTGATCGTGGCCACGCCATCGAGCACGCGCGCATAGATGTTCTTGACGCCCTGCAGCGTGGCGACCGAATCCTCGATCTTGCGCGCCACCTCCGTTTCCAGCTGGGCGGGCGCGGCGCCGTCGAGCGTCGCGGTGACGGTGACGATGGGCAGTTCGATGTCCGGGAAGTCCTGCACCTTGTTGGCCCGGAACGCCAGTATGCCGGCGAACGTGAGCAGGGCGAACAGCATGATCGCCGGGATCGGGTTGCGGATCGAGAGCGCGGAAAAATTCATCGCGATCCTCAGCGGGCGGCCAGCGCCTGCACGTTGCGTACGGGATTTGGTACCTGTCGTACCAAATCCCCATCGTTCAGGAAGCCGGCGCCGCTCGTGACGACCAGCGCATCCGCGGGCAGGCCCGCCGTCACCTCGACGCGGTCGCCGAGGCGGCGGCCGGTCGTCACCTTCAACTGGCTCACGCGGCTGTCCGCGTTCAGGCGGAACACGTAGGCAAAGCCGTCGCGCACGGCGATGGCCTGCTGCGGCACCGTCAGCGCGGCCGATTCGCCCAGCGCGAACTCGCCGCTGGCGAACATGCCGGCCTTCAGCGGCGCATCCGCGGACAGCGCCGGCGGCAGGTCGACGTAGACGAGGGCGACGCGACTCTGCGCATCGACCGTGGGCGCCACGGTGCGCACGCGTCCCTGCACGCCGGCGCCGCTGGCCGTCCTGACGACGGCCTTCTGGCCCGGTTTCACGCGCGGCAGCTCGGCGGCCGTCACCTCGGCGCGCCATTCCAGGCGGCCCTGGCGGATCATGCGGAACATCTCGGTGCCCACGCCGGCGACGGCGCCGACGGTGGCGTTGCGCGCGGAAATCACGCCGGCATCCGGCGCCACGACCTGCGTGTACTTCAGGCGCAGCCGCTGCTGGTCCAGCGTCGCCTTTGCGGACGCCACGCGCGCGGCGGCCGTGCGCTCGGCCGTGACGTATTGCGTGATCTGCTGCTCGCTCATCGCTCCGGAACTTTGCAGGGCGCGCGCCCGCTGCGCGTCGGCCTTTGCGGCGGCCGCATTCGCCTCGGCTTCCTGCACGGCGGCGCGCGCCTGCGCGAGGTCCGCCTCGACCGGCGCAGCGTCGAACACGGCCAGCACCTGACCCTTCCTGACGACGTCGCCCACGTTGACCTTCACATCCGCAAGGCGCAGGCCGTTCGACTCGCTGCCGATCACGGCTTCCTGCCAGGCCGCCACGTTGCCGTTGGCCGCCAGCCGCAGCGGGAGGTGCGAGCTTTCCGGCTTCGCCGTGGTGACGGTCAGCGCGGGGCGCGGCGCGGCCGCCTTGCCGTCGTCGGCGGCGCGGCTGGAGACGAAAACGCCGGCCGTGCCGGCCAGGATGGCCGCGGCGCATACAACGAGGGCGGGCCGGGACAGGCGGCGGAGATATTCTGGATTCATGGATGGTCAGGGCAGAAGAATGCCGGAACGTTGCAGCGGCATGGCCCGCCAGTGTAACAAAGCCCTCCGCCCTGCGCCCGTTCCGTACGTACGATTTGTATAGGCTGGTTACAAATCCTTACGCCTGAAACGTCGCGCCGATATTCCTGCTCGTCCATTCAGGGTTAAATGATGGAGAAAGGATATCGAACATGACCCTTCGCGCAGCGCTTGCCGTCCTGCTCGCCGCCCTGGTGACGGCCCATGCCGCACCGGCGCAGGCGGACGCGCCCATGGATGAGCAGGCCCAGGCGCAGCATGTGCTGAACCGGCTGGCCTTCGGGCCGCGCCCCGGCGACGTCGAGCGCGTGGCCGGCATGGGCGTGCGGCGCTGGATCGAGGAACAGCTGCATCCGGAGACGATCCCGCTGCCACGCGACCTGACGGCGCGCCTGGCGCAGCTCGACACGGTCAACCGGAGCGCGGGAGACTCGCTGGACGAATTCGTGGCGCTGCGGCGCGAGGTGCGCATGGAAGACGAGGGTGCGCGGCAGCGCCGGCGCGAAGCGCAGATGCGCGCGGCGCGCCAGGCGGCCGCAGCCCGGCTGTGGCGCGCAGTGGAGAGCCCGCGCCAGCTGGAAGAAGTCATGGTCGACTTCTGGTACAACCATTTCAACGTTTTCGCCGGCAAGGGCATAGCCCGGGCCCTCGTCGCCAGCTACGAACGCGACGCGATCCGGCCGTATGCGCTGGGTTCCTTCCGCGCGCTGCTGGGCGCGACGGCGAAGCATCCGGCGATGTTGTTCTACCTCGACAATGCCGTGTCGTCGGCGCCGCGTCCGGACGCGAAGGGCAAGGCGCGCGGCCTGAACGAAAACTATGCGCGCGAACTGATGGAATTGCACACGCTGGGCGTGGATGGCGGCTACACCCAGCGCGACGTGACGGAACTGGCGCGCATGCTGACCGGGTGGACGTTCGACCAGCGCCGCCTCGTCAACCAGGGCGAGACGTTCCGCTTCGATGCGAACCGCCATGACGGCGGCGCCAAGACCTGGCTCGGGCACGCGATCGCGCCCGCCGGCCAGCAGGAAGGGGAATACGCGCTGGACGTGCTGGCCATGCACCCGGTCACGGCGCATCACGTGAGCCGCGAGCTGGCCCGGTACTTCGTCAGCGACGATCCGCCGCCGGCCCTCGTCGACCGCATGGCGGCCACGTGGCTCGCGTCGCAGGGCGACATCCGCGCCGTGCTGGCGACCTTGTTCGTCAGCCGCGAGTTCATGGCCGCCGGCGCCGCGGGCGCCAAGTTCAAGACGCCGTACCAGTTCGTGGTGTCGGCGGTGCGGGCCGCCGCGGTTCCCGTGACGAACGTGGAGCCCCTCGTGGGCGCGCTGGACCAGTTGGGCATGCCGCTGTACGGCTGCCCGACGCCGGACGGGTACAAGAACACGCAGGACGCGTGGCTCAACCCGGACGCGCTGACGCGGCGCATCGCCTTCGTGACGGCGCTGGCCGCCGGCCGGCTGCCGCTGGCGCCGGGGAGCGATTCGCCCGTGCTCGATCCGGCCCGCGTGCAGGCCACGCTGGCCGGATCGGTGTCGGCGCGCACACTCGGCATCGTCCAGCGCAATCCGGACAAGCTGCGGGCCGCCATGCTGCTCGGCAGTCCCGATTTCATGCAGCGCTGATTCTTCCCTGGAGGCCGACATGCGACGCAGGCACTTCCTCGACGCGCTGGCGCTGGGCGCCGGCATCCTGCTGCCGGTGGGGCGTGCCGCCTGGGCCGTCAGTGCGCCCGCCAATCCGACCGGCAAAAAGCTCATCGTCGTGATGCTGCGCGGCGCCGTCGACGGCTTGAACGTCGTCGCCCCCGTCGGCGACGCCAATTACGCGCGGCTGCGGCCCACGATCGCCCTGGCGGCGCCCGGCAAGGATGGCGGGGCGCTCGACCTCGACGGCTATTTCGGCCTGCACCCCGCGCTCGCGCGCCTGCAGCCGCTGTGGCAGGCGCGCCGGCTCGCCTTCGTGCACGCCAGCGGTTCGCCGGACGCGACGCGCTCCCACTTCGACGCCCAGGACTACATGGAATCCGCGACACCCGGCCGCAAGAGCACGCCGGACGGCTGGATGAACCGTCTCGTGGCCGCGCTGCCCGGCCCGCAATCGCCGAGCCGGCTGCTGGGCGTCGGTCCCGTGCTGCCGCGCATCCTGTCCGGCCGCGCCGCCGCCGTGAACCTGCCCAACGTGGCGAACGCCGCGCGCGCGGACCTGCTCGACCGGCCCGCCGTCAAGGCCGCCTTCGACGCGCTGTATGCCGGCCACCCGCGCTTCGGGCGCGCATACGCGGACGGGCGCGCGGCGCACCGCGAGGTCATGGATGCGCTGGAAAGCCACGAGATGCAGGCCGCCGACCAGGGCGCGCCGCTGCCGAACGGCTTTCCCGGCGACGCCGCCCGCCTGGCTGGGCTGATGCGCAACGACCCGAACATCCAGTTCGCCTTCGTCGCGCTGGGCGGCTGGGACACGCACGCCGCCCAGGGCGCGGCCAGCGGCCAGCTGGCGAACCGCCTGGCACCGCTGGGCGAGGGCCTGGCCGTGCTGGCCGAGCGCCTGGGTCCGCTGTTCGATGACACGGTCGTCGTCGTGATGTCCGAATTCGGCCGCACGGCGCGCGAGAACGGCAACGGCGGCACGGACCACGGTCACGGCAATGTGATGTGGGTCATGGGCGGAGCTGTGCGCGGCGGTAAGGTTTACGGCGACTGGGCAGGCCTCGACGACGCGCAACTGAACGAAGGGCGAGATTTACCTGTCTCGACCGATTTTCGTTCTGTGCTTGCGCAAATTTCGGAACAACATTTAATGTTAGGCGATAACCATTTGGAGCAAGTCTTTCCCGCAATGCCGCAAAAGCGCCTGGCTTTCCGTTTTATCAAGACCTGACCGGCTCCTGTCGTCTCGCTCTAGAGGTGGCACTCTAGATATCGTAGTTCTACGGTATTGCAGTGCACAAAAAATAGGTCTATAGTAGGAACTGTCTCCTCCAGTTTTTCTCCGAAAACCTGGATTCAGCCCGCACCGCAAGGTTGCGGGCTTTTTTTTTAACAGTATTTGTCCGGCGYTAACATCTTTCGGCGCACACGGTCTGGCGGGAGAGTTGGCGCGGCCGCCGGGGCCGCGCGGTGTCGACGATCAGGCGCCGGTCGTCTCGGCGTCGTCGCCCTGGAAGGCGTCGGCGCGCCAGGTCAGCACGAGCGTGTCGCGGTGGGCGTTCTCGCCGACGGGCTGGATCGGCGTCGATTCGTGGATCACGGCGGCATCGTCCAGCAGCAGCAGGGTCCAGGGTTCCGTCATCGTGAAGCGCTGGCCCCTGGGGCCATTGGCCTCGAAGACGCGGGTCTCGCCGCCCTTGATGTTATGGCGCCCGATCAGGATCACGGCGACGAAGTCCACGCCGTCGCGGTGCGCGCCTTCCGGCGTGGGGCGGCCGATGCCGTCGGCCGTGTCGATGCGGAACTGGTGCGCCTCGACGTACCATGTCTGCGGGCCCTTCGCCTGCGAGCACATGGTGCCCAGCGCGCGCAGCAGTTTGCCCCAGGCCGGCAGTTCGACGGTGGACGGTTCGACGGGCACGAACAGGCGGTGCATGCCGCCGTGCAGGGCGTTGTACTCGACCGGCTGCCAGTGCGCGCGGTGCGGGCTTTGCGTGAGGCTGTCGCCGCAGTCGACAAAGCAGGAATGCCGGCGCCGGCGGTAGCGGCCGCCGTCCTTCAGGTAGTTGTCGAGTTCCAGGCGTTCCCAGCTCGGTGCCAGCGCCTGCAGTTCTTCAAACGTGCAGCCGCAGAGCTGCGCCACGTCGGTGGGACGCAGCAGGGCGTAGCCGTCGCCGCGCAGCGCATCCACGATGCGGGCAGGATCGGTAAAGGGTGGTTGCGGTATTGTCATTCCCTTAGCGTAGCACCTTTTGCACACAGCCGTGATGGGTGGGCTTGGCCGTCGGCGGAAGCCGCTGCGGACACGTCAGCGATCGCGCGGCGCCGCCATCCCGCGCAAGCCGACGGTAACGAGCACGACCAGCATGCCCAGCAGCACGAGCACGGTATCGAGCCGCAGCTGCGCCTGCAGCGCCAGCGCATAGCTGGCCGTCATCGCGAGGATGGCGAGGTTCTCGTTGAAGTTCTGCACGGCGATCGATTGTCCGGCGCTCATCAGGCGGTGGCCGCGGTGCTGCAGCATGGCGTTCATGGGCACGAGGAACAGGCCGGCCAGGATGCCGATCGCGAGCAGCAGCGGCAGCGCCACGCGCACGGAATGGACCCAGACCATGGCGCACAGCCCGATGCCCAGCACGACCCCGAGCGGCATCACGGCCAGCGAGCGCACGAGCGGCACGGCCTTGCCGGCAATGGCGGCGCCCAGCGCGACACCGAGCGCGAACACGCCTTGCAGCGCGGCCGCGTGGTCCAGCGGCAGGCCCAGCACCGTCTGCGCCCACGTCAGCAGCAGTACCTGCAACACCATCCCGGTGCCCCAGAACAGCGACGTGACGCCGAGCGAGATGCGGCCTTCGCGGTCGCGCCACAGGGTGCGGTTGCAGCGGTAGAAATCGGCCAGCAGCGCGGGCAGCGCCCGGTGCGTGCCGGTCGGACGGGCGCCCGCGTGCATCACGGGCAGGTTCAGCAGCGTCGCGAGCAGGTAGGCCAGCACGATCACGGCCACCGCCATGCCGATGGGCGAGGCTTGCCAGGGCAGCGTGAGGGAGGAGGGCAGGCGCAACAGCCAGGCGATCGCCTGCGGATTGGCGGAAATGACGCCGCCGAGCACGGTACCGAGGATCATCGACAGCACGGTCGTCCCCTCGATCCAGCCATTGGCCGCCACGAGCCGGCGCGGCGGCAAGACCTCGGCCAGGATGCCGTACTTGGCCGGCGAGTACGCGGACGCGCCCAGTCCCACGATGCCGTAGGCGAGCAGGGGATTGGCCTTGGCGAGGATCAGCGAGCAGCCCAACATCTTGATGGTGTTCGTCAGCAGCATCACGCGGCCTTTCGGAAACCGGTCGGCGAACGCGCCGGCGAACGGCGCCAGCAGGATGTACGACAGCACGAAGCCCATCTTCAGGAGGGGCGTCATCCATTGCGGGAACGAGAGCGTGGCGATCAGCGAGACGCACAGGATGAACAGGGCGCTGTCCGCCAGCGACGAAAAGAACTGGGCGGCGACGATCGCGAAGAAAGCGGCATTCATGGGAGTCGGTTTCTTGGCCGAGGCTGCGGTTAACCCTGTATATCACAGCCTTGGTACGGGCCGGTTTCGCTTGCTCATGCGAACAAAAGTACATTAAAAGACTATTAATCCTTGCGATTGCAATAATCCGTTAGTTTTGCATAACAACAATAGTTTTATACTTAAGGAATCATTTTTGACCGACATTGCGCCGATCGGCGAAGGGGGCAGATGGACGCGTTCACACTCATCGTGGCCGCCGCGCTCGCGGCGCTGACCATGGCCGCCGGCATGGGGCTGCTCTATGTCGCCAGCGCGCGCCAGGCCTGCCTCGCCGACTGGACGGTGGCCGGCATCTTCTTCGCCCTTAGCAACTTGACGGCCGCCATCGGCCTGCAGGGGCGGGACGGTTCCATCGTCGTCATCGCCTGCGTCAATGCCCTCCACATCGGCGGGCACTTCGGCATGCTGGCCGGGGTGCGGCGCCACCTGCGCCTGGCGCCCGGGTGGTGCTGGGGCGTGCTGCTGATGGTCGGCGTGCTGGCKGCGCATGGGCTGCTTTTCCTGCGCGGCGTGCCGCTGTACCGGCTTATGCTGTTCACCCCCTTCCTGTGCGCGATCAACCTCGCGGTGGCCTGGTTGCTGTGGCGCCGGCGCGAGCGCGAGGCGCGCGCTTCCTACCTGCCGCTGATCGTGCTGCAGGTGCTGACCGCGCTGGTGCAGGTCGTGCGCGTGGTCGTCCTGATCGTGTACGACGGCGATCCGCCGGGCTTCCCGGGCGGCGAATTCTTCCGCACGTCAGGCGCGCTGCAGATACTCGTGTACCTGGCGCTGGGGACGGTGTGCTGCGCGTTGATCGTCACCCACCAGCAGACGCTCGCGCTGCGCCGGGCGTCGCTGACGGACGTGCTGACCGGCTGGCTGAACCGGCGTGCCCTGCACGACATCGCCCTGAGTGAATTCCGCCGCAGCCGGCGCACCCGCTCGGCCATGTATTTCATCATCTTCGACATCGATCACTTCAAGTCCGTCAACGACCGCTTCGGCCATGGCGTGGGCGACGCGGCCATCTGCCACGTGACGGCACTGGGGGCGCGCGTGTTGCGCGGCTACGATGCGTTGTTCCGCATCGGCGGGGAGGAGTTCGCCGTGCTCGTCTGCGGCGAGGATCTGGCCTGCGCCTGCCGCATCGCCGAGCGCGTGCGCGAGGTGGTGGAGGCCGCGCCGCTGACCGTCGGCGGCACGGCCGTGACGATGACCGTCAGCGTCGGTGTGGCCGCGCTGGAAGAGTGCGACCAGCAGTGGGAAGACATCCTGCGCCGCGCCGACGAGGCGCTGTACCACGCCAAGCAGAATGGCCGCAACCGCGTGAGCGTGCACGGCCGCGACCTGGCGGAAGGCGGCCAGCCGGCGCGCCTGCAGGTGGTCGAAGCCTGAGTTACTTCATCCAGACGGCGTAGTTGTTGCCCGAGGTCTGCAGCGTCCAGCCGGCGCCCGGCTCCAGCTGTTCGGGCCGATCTTCATGGCCAGCTGGTGCGTGTTGCCGGTGATGATGGCCGCGTACAGGCCCTGGGTCGCCTGCTGGATGGCGACGGCCGACGTCGACGTCACGCCCGCGTTCTTGCGTGCCGCCATCAGCGCCGCTATCTGCGTCTTCAGGGTTCCAGTTATAGATGTGCGGATAGAAACTACGTATCACGCAATCATTCTGCATATGTCTTTGTGCTCTGCGGGATAGATTGTTGTCTGAGCATATTTGTATGTCAACTCAATTGGCATATGTGTGTAGTTTTAATACTTACCACGCTCGACCACACCGCGGATGTAATCGTCCAGCGTCGTGGTCCCCCGCACCGGCGCATCCGGCCAGCGATCCTGTTCGTCCAGCACGGTGCCGGTCATGCAGACGTAAGAGCGCGCCGCTTCCGGCGAGAAACCGAGCTGGCGGAATGTCTGTTCCCATGCGCGGCGGGGGATCACCTCGACGTCGACGGGGCGGTCCAGTGCGTGGGCAAACGCGTCGGCGACGTCGCGCGGCGTGTACCGGCGCGGCCCTTCGACGTACCAGGTGCCGGTGTGGTCGGCCGGTTCCAGCAGCCGGCGCGCGGCCGCTTCGCCGAGGTCGCTAGGTGCGACCATCGGGATCGCGACGTCCGCCGGGAAGAAGCTCGGCAGCTTGCCGCGATGACGGACAGCGGCGAGCATGTCGGCCCAGTTGCTCATGTAGTAGGCGCCGCGGTTGACGGCGACGGGTACCGGCTGTGCCCTGAGCTTTTCTTCGAATTCGAACAGTACGGTCAGGTCGCCGCACGGGGTGCCCGGACGGGCGCCGAACGTGGACACCGCCACGGCCTTGCGCAGGCCCGAGTCCAGCACGGCGTCGGCGATGGCGGCGGCGTTGGCCCGTTCCACGGCGTCGGTGTCGGTGAACGGGGCGGCTGGCGGATTCAGCAGCAGCGCGGTCGTGCCGGTGCGCAGGATCGCGCGCAACGCGTGCACGTCGCGCACGTCGGCGACGGCGATTTGCGCGCCCGCGTCCCTGAGGCCGGATGCATGGCCGGCATTGCGTGTAACGACCGTGACTGGCTCGCCGCGCCGCAGCAGCGCGCGTGCCGTCGCCGAGCCGACCCGTCCTGTTCCTCCAATGATGATATGCATGGCCATTCCTTTCCATTCGTTGCGAAAGGCGACCATGGTAAGGGTCGCTACTGACAGGTTCTGTCAGTAGCGACCAATCATCTCGTGCAGGTCGTAGCTCATGACGGCCAGGAAGGCCGCCAGGCCCAGGTACATGACGCCGTAGTGGATACGGGTGTCGAGCGGCACGTCGTAATACGGTTGCCCTTTCAAGTCGCCCGACAGCGCCAGCTTGATCTGCGGGTAGGCCAGGATCGCGATCAGGATCAGCATCGGGCTCGGCCGGTAGAAGAACAGGGCCGCCAGCATCGGCACCCCGGCGAGYCAGATCTTCGGCGAGATGACCGCCGTGATGCGGCCGCCGTCGAACGGCATGGTCGGAATGAGGTTGATCAGGTTCAGCATGCAGCCGGAGTAGGCCAACGCCAGCATCAGCTGGCTGTCGGTCTGGCGCCCCAGCCAGTAGCAGCCGAGGGAGGCCAGCGTGCCCACCAGCGGGCCGGCGAAACCGATCCAGGCTTCCGTCTCGACGTTATGCGGCATCTGCTTGAGTTCGACCCAGGCACCGACGAACGGAATGAACGTCGGCAACCCGACGTCCAGCCCGCGCTCGCGCGCCGCCGCGTAGTGGCCCAACTCGTGGATGAACATCAGCAGCACGAACCCCACCGCGTACTTCCAGCCGAACACCCAGCTGTACACCAGAATCGACAGCAGCATCGTGCCGCCCGTCGTGAGCACCTTGCCGAGCTTGCCGGCCACGAACAGCCATGCGATGAGCTTGCCCATTATTTGCTCAGGTCGACCTTGGCCGGTGCCGGTTCGTCGATGTCAACTGCGGCGACGGGCTCGGGTTGCACCTTCGGCTTGCGCTTGAAGAATTTCCAGATCGCGGAGCCGACCGCGGCGAACGCGATGATGATCAGCTTCTTGAATGCCAGCAGCAGGGCGACCAGCTTGCCGAACAGGCCCAGCTTGGCGGCCACGCCACCCGCGACGAGGGCCGCGATGCCGTATTCCGCGACCTTGTCGGTCTTGTCGTTGAAGTCGGCGTAGCGGTTGCCGGCGGTGAAATTGGTGAAGGCGGTCACCTGCTGCATCTCGGTCTTGATCCGGCCGAGCTGGCTGATGTCGGCGACGGCATTCAGCACCAGCACGCCTTCGCGGCCCAGCACGCGGATGTTGTAGTTCAGGCCGTGGTGACCCGAATCCTCGCTCACCAGGTCCTTGGCCCAGTACAGCTTGTGCGCGGCCTTGTCGTAGTGCGGCATCTCGGCCCAGCCGGCCAGGCGCATGCCCGGATACCCCTGCTTCTTGCGCTCCTCGTTCGCGGCCGCGAGACCTTCCTGCATGTCCTTGAGCAGGTTGTTGTAGTCGATGCCGTCGGCATCGTCGTCCTTCACGTGGCCATCCTTGTCATAGGTGACCACGACGCCCCAGCCATCGTTCCCCAGCGGATTGACGCCGGCGGGCACGATCATGCCCAGCGTCTGCGCGCCCGGCGGATTGCCCCAGGCGACCAGCAGGTGATCCGTGTCGGTCGGGTTCAGGTAGCGGAAGCCGGACGGCAGGTCCAGCGTGGCGATGCCGCCGGGGAGGGCGACGTGGCCCTGTTGCGGTTGCATCGTCGTGACCAGCTGGCGGGCCGCTTCCTCGGCGGCGTGGTCGTCGGGGGCGGCAATGGCCGTGCTTGCCGTGCCCAGGGCCAGGCAGAACAATCCGCTGAGGATGTGTTTGAGCATGATTTCTTTCTTGGGAAAAAGATATCAATGCTACTGGAGTTTTGGTTGTACATACTCACTTATTGTCACCGGTGGTGTYTGGCGAGGCAGGTGGGCACGCCGCGACAGAACTGGCCACATCGCGAGAGCCGGTTGCCCGCGAGAAATCGAGGACGGACAGAAATAAAGTGTCGTTTTTGCAACAAATGGAGAAAGCCGCACAGCTCTTGCATAGATGTTTGATAGACTGTGTCTAGCTGGAAATCGGATCGAGTCGTTGGGTGACAGCGGCGTGATTTCCGTTTTGATACCAGCGGAAGAGCACCTGACGACAGGAGGGCTTCATCATGCTACGGTGGCTTGCAAACTTGATTTCTCATCACGTTCCTACGCCCGAGAAACATGCAAAACGGTCGCTCAACGACCTGCGCATGGAGCTGTATCARTCCGAGCAACATYTGSTGGAAACGCARTTGCGTGCRGATTAYTACCGGGCTCRWATCGCTTTTCTGGAAGAAGTRACMARGAAGGGAATCGAGCAGGTATCTGACCAGCGCAAAGRTCAACAGGAAGCCTCTCAGGCACTGCGGCCGGGACTCAAGCTCACGGCAGCGCAATAGGTCCGGATCCGCAGCAGCAGACTGATGAATGCTTGAGCAAGAGAGCGAAACATGCGATTGATTGACGAAGTTCGAAGCGCTTGGGGATGGGTAGGCATCGAGCCAGCCGAGATTATCGATGACAATGACTTCGGCAACCTGATCTTGAAAGACATACACGGGCAATACTGGCGTCTGTGTCCAGAAGAACTTTGCTGTGAAGTCGTGGCAAGCAGTCGGGAAGAGCTCGATCGGTTGGCAAAGGACCAGGAATTCCTGCGTGACTGGTATATGCGTGCTTTGGTAGATCAGGCTTTTCAACGGCTTGGCGTGCTTGCTCCAGGGCGAAAGTACTGCTTTAGAATCCCCGGTGTACTCGGCGGTGAATACGGTGGGGATAACCTGGGGACGCTACCGTTCGACGAACTCATCAGTGCCTCCGGCCATATTGCCCAGCAAATTGCCGATCTTCCGGATGGGACGTCGATCAAGCTATCGGTTACTCGCTGACATCTGCTCGCCCGCTCCGAGAAGATCGGCAGTGGGTCGACAGTGGCCTTGGCTAACGGGTTACAACCGGCCGATGCCGTCCGGTTCGACACGCCAGGCGTCCTATTCGAATCCCCGCACCGGAAACCCAGCATCCCGCTGAATCCAGTTCCGTGCCGAATACACAGTCCGCGCATCCGTCACGTGCAGGGTGAACGCATGCCGCGACACGGCCGAGCGGTTCGGCGCGCTGTAGTGCGGCAGCAGCCCGTGAAAGCAGACGAGGTCACCCGCCTTGGCTTCGAGCGGCACGGCCGTGCTGTCGTCCGGCCACGGCGTGGTGTCCAGCCTTTCCATCGTAATGTGGTCGCCGTCGCGCAGGAAGCGTTCGCGCAGCGGGCCGCGGTGGCCGCCCGGTTCGACCCACAGGCAGCCGTTCTCGATGGTCGCGTCTTCCAGCGCGAACCAGAACGTCGTCACGCTGATCGGCGTGGAATCGAAGAACGTCGCGTCCTGGTGCCAGCGCACTTCGCCGCCGATGCCCGGCTGCTTGAAGATGTACATCGATTGCCAGACCTGCGGCTGCGCGAGGCCCAGGTCGCGCGCGACGGCCGCCAGTTTCGCATCGCGCGTAAAGGCCTCGAACACGGGGTCGAGGTCGTGCATGGCGTGGCCGATCTTGTTGATCGACAGGGCCTTGGGTTGCTTCAGCTGGCCGTCCGGGCCGAAGGCTTCCTCTTCGAAGAAGCAGCGGATCGTGTTGTCCGAGCCGAGGAACCACGCGTCGCTGGCTCTCACCTGGTCGCGCGTCGTGAAGATGGCGCGCGATTCCGAAGGGTCGAACGCGTCCACGATCTCGCCCGCGCGGGCACGCAGGCGCGTGATCTCGTCCGGTGACTTGAAGCCGGGGATGACGATGTAGCCGTCGCGCTGGTACTGGTCGCGCTGTGCGGTGGTGAGCATGGTGTCCTTTCTAAAGTCTTATATACATCTTACGGCATGCGCGCGGCGTGCCGCAAACGCCACTACGTCACCTGACGTATGTTCTAGCCGGCTCCCTCTGGCGATCATGTCCCTACGACAACCACCCATGGAGAACACAAGAATGGCGTCACTAGGGAACAAGGCAGCACTGCTGGCACTGATCGGGATCGCGGGGGGCCTCTCCGCACTGGACGCACGGGCGGGAGCCACCGTGAACATCGGCCCGGACCAGTCGGTCAGCGTCGGCTTCGGCATGCGCACCAGCTATTCGAGCGTGGAACATGGCGCGCCGGACGGCTCGCATTCGAGCGACTTCAACCTCGACAGCGCCCGCATCTACCTGGGCGCATCGCTGAACCAGCAGATCAAGGGCATGTTCAGCACCGAGTGGGACGGCGACAAGGTCCGCGTGCTGGATGCCGCCGGCCAGTTCGCGTTTTCGCCCGAACTGAACGTGTGGGCCGGACGCCTGCTGTCGCCGAGCGACCGCGCCAACATGGCCGGCCCGTATTACTCGCTGGGCGGCGGCTACTGGGCCGGCGTGGCATCGCGCTACGGCTACAACGGCGGCATCTTCCGCGGCCGTGACGATGGCGCCGTCGTGTGGGGCAATCTGCTGGACGGGAAGCTGGGTTATTCGGTCGGCGCGTTCGAGGGCCACACGTTCGGCATCGGTTCGCTCACGCAGAACGAGGCGAAGGCCGCCGGCATCAAGGCGTCCGACAGCCTGATGTATGCGGGCCGCCTGCAATACGACTTCTGGGATGCGGAGCCGGGCTACTACGGCACCGGTAACTACCTGGGCACGAAGGACATCCTCGCCATCGGCCTCGCCGTGCGTGCGCAGAAGGATGGCGTGTTGACGCCGGCCGCCGTGGGCAACTACCGCTCGTGGAACGTCGACTTCCTGCTCGAGAAGCGCCTCGCGGGCGCCGGTGCGGTGTCGCTGGAAGCGGCCTGGTACGACTACGACACGGACAACATCGTCAAGTCGGAGCAGGGCAAGGCGTGGCTGGCGGGTGTCGGCTACATCGTCAACAGCCTGCAGCCGTACGTGCGCTACCAGAAGTTCTCGGCCGATACCGGCATCGACACCCGCCAGGGCGACGTCGGCGTCAACTACATCCTGTCCGGCTACAACGCCCAGCTGGGCGCGCAGTATTCGCGCACCAAGGTCACGAACGTGCCCGACCAGTCGAAATTCGCCGTCACCCTGCAGCTCCAGTACTGATCAATCCATCATTCGCGAGGCAATCATGACCAACCGCCGCAACTTCATTTCCTCCCTCACCCGCGTCGCCGCCGGCGTCGCCCTGCTGGCGAGCGGCCTGTCCGCTCACGCCGCGGACACGATCAAGGTCGGCATCCTGCATTCGCTGTCCGGCACGATGGCGATTTCCGAGACGTCGCTGAAGGACGTCGCCCTGATGACCATCGACGAGATCAACGCCAAAGGCGGCGTCCTCGGCAAGAAGCTCGAGCCGGTCATCGTCGACCCAGCGTCGAACTGGCCGCTGTTCGCCGAAAAGGCGCGCCAGCTGATCGCCAACGACCACGTCGTCGCCATCTTCGGCTGCTGGACGTCGGTGTCGCGCAAGTCCGTGCTGCCCGTCGTGAAGGAACTGAACGGCCTGCTGTACTACCCGGTTCAGTACGAAGGCGAGGAACTCGAGAAGAACGTGTTCTACACGGGCGCCGCGCCGAACCAGCAGGCGATTCCCGCCGTCGAATACCTGATGAGCAAGGACGGCGGCGGCGCGAAGCGCTTCGTCCTGCTCGGCACCGACTACGTGTATCCGCGCACGACGAACAAGATCCTGCGCGCCTTCCTGCACAGCAAGGGCGTGAAGGACGAGGACATCAAGGAGCTGTACACGCCGTTCGGCCACGCCGACTACCAGACCATCGTCGCCGACATCAAGAAGTTCTCGGCCGGCGGCAAGACGGCCGTCATCTCCACGATCAATGGCGACTCCAACGTCCCGTTCTACAAGGAGCTGGGCAACGCGGGCCTGAAGGCGACCGACGTGCCGGTGGTGGCGTTCTCGGTCGGCGAGGAAGAGCTGCGCGGCGTCGACACGAAGCCGCTCGTCGGCCACCTGGCGGCCTGGAACTACTTCGAGTCCGTCAAGAACCCGACCAATGCCGACTTCGTGAAGAAGTGGAAGGCCTATGCCGCCGCCAAGCACCTGCCGAACGCCGCGACGGCCGTCACCAACGACCCGATGGAAGCGACCTATGTCGGCATCCACATGTGGGCGCAGGCCGTCGAGAAGGCCAAGTCGACCGATACCGACAAGGTGATCGCGGCGATGGGCGGCCAGAGCTACAAGGCGCCGTCCGGCTACACGCTCGTGATGGACCAGACCAACCACCACCTGCACAAGCCCGTGATGATCGGCGAGATCAAGGGCGACGGCCAGTTCTCCGTGGTCTGGAAGACCAAGGAGCCGATCCGCGCGCAGCCGTGGAGTCCTTTCATCAAGGGTAACGAAGGCAAGCAGAACCTGTAATCCCCGCACGCCGTCCCCGCGCGGGCGGGGGCGGCGCGTTTGAACGACTGGATACGCTATGAATTCCTTCCTCACACGCATCTTTGCCGCGTTGGCCCTGTGCCTGCCGCTGCATGTGCACGCCGCCATCGACCCGGTGCTGCTGCAGCCGCTGGCGGGCGACGATCCCGATGCCCGCGTCGACGCCGTCGCCCGCATTGCCGCCACGGGCAGTGCCGACGCGCGCCAGGTGCTGCAGGCCCTGCTCGACGACGAACTGGTCGCCACACAAGCCGGCCAGGTCCTGATCGTCCACGACGGCCAGGCCATCGATGCCGCCACCGGCAAGACGCTTGCCGTGCCCGACGGCGCGGACGGCATCGTCGTCAACAACCGCCYGCGCGGTGCCGTGCAGGCTGCGCTGTCCGGCCTCGCGCTGCTCGCGCCCGCGCGCGAGGCACGCCTGGCCGCCGTCCATGCGCTGCAGGCGCAGGATCCCGACCCGGCCCAGGCACCGCTGCTGCGCCAGGCTCTTGCCCACGAAACGGATGCGGATATCCGCACGCAGCTGGCCCGACTGGTCGCGCGCGCCGACCTGGGTGCGCCCGATCCGGCCCGCCGCCTGGCCGCCGTGACCGCACTGGCCGACAGCGGCGACGCGTCGCTGCGCCCGCAATTGCAGGCGATGCTGGCGCAGAACCCGGACGGCAGCTTTGCCGAGCCGGACGCCGCCCTGCGCGCCGCCGCCGGCACGGCGCTGCGTGCGATCGAGCTCCGCGGCACGCGCAACGAGGTGATCGGCAACCTGTTCTACGGCGTGTCGCTGGGCAGCGTGCTGCTGCTGGCGGCGCTGGGCCTGGCGATCACGTTCGGCCTGATGGGCATCATCAACATGGCGCACGGCGAGCTGCTGATGATCGGCGCGTACACGACCTACGTGTGCCAGTCGCTGTTCCGCCACTACCTGCCGGGCGCCGCCGACTGGTATCTCGCGGCCGCGCTACCGGCCGCATTCGTCGTCGCGTTCGCCGTCGGCGTCGTGCTGGAGCGCAGCGTGATCCGCTGGCTGTACGGGCGTCCGCTGGAGACGCTGCTCGCCACCTGGGGCATCAGCCTGATGCTGATGCAGGCCGTGCGCACCGTGTTCGGCGCGCAGAACGTCGAGGTGGCGAATCCGGCCTTCATGTCGGGCGGCGTCACCGTGCTCGGCTCGCTGGTCCTGCCGTACAACCGCATCGCGATCATCGTGTTCGCCGTGATCGTCGTGGCGGCCGTGTGGCTGGTGCTGAACAGGACGCGCCTCGGCCTGTTCGTGCGCGCCGTGATGCAGAACCGGCGCATGGCCGATTGCGTGGGCGTGCCCACGGGCCGCATCGACATGCTGACATTCGGCCTCGGCTCCGGCATCGCGGGTCTCGGCGGCGTGGCGCTGTCCCAGCTGGGCAACGTCGGGCCGGACCTCGGCCAGGCCTACATCGTCGATTCGTTCATGGTCGTCGTGCTGGGCGGCGTCGGCCAGCTGGCCGGCACGGTGCTCGGCGCGCTGGGCCTCGGCGAGATCAACAAATTCCTCGAACCGCTGGCGGGCGCCGTCATGGCCAAGATCTGCATCCTCGTCTTCATCATCGTCTTCATCCAGCGCCGGCCGCAGGGCCTGTTCGCGCTGAAGGGAAGGACCGTCGAATGAACCGCAATACTTCCTTGTTCTCCCGTCGCGCGTGGACCGTGCTGGCCGCGTGCACGCTGGTGGCGGCCCTGCTGCCCGTGCTGCACCTGGCGTTCCCGGACGGGCACCCGCTGCACGTCTCCGGCTATATGCTCGGCCTCGTCGGCAAGTTCATGTGCTATGCGCTGGCGGCGCTGGCGCTGGACCTCGTGTGGGGCTATACCGGCATCCTGTCGCTGGGCCACGGCCTGTTCTTCGCGCTCGGCGCCTACGCCCACGGCATGTACCTGATGCGCGCCATCGGCCGCGACGGCAGCTATGGCAGCGTGCTGCCCGACTTCATGGTCTTCCTCGACTGGAAGGACTATCCGTGGTACTGGGCGTTCACGGACCACTTCTGGTATTGCATGCTGCTCGTCGTGCTGGTGCCGGGCCTCGTCGCCTTCGTGTTCGGCTGGTTCGCGTTCCGCTCGCGCATCAAGGGCGTCTACTTTTCCATCATCACGCAGGCGCTGACGTATGCTGCCATGCTGCTGTTCTTCCGTAACGATACTGGCTTCGGCGGCAACAACGGTTTCACCGATTTCAAGCGCATCCTTGGCCATGCGATCACGGACCCCGGCACGCGCAGCGTGCTGTACCTCGCCACGCTGGCGCTGCTCGTGGGCGCGCTGCTGCTGTGCCGCTGGATCGTCCGTTCCAAGCTGGGCCGCGTGCTGCAGGGCGTGCGCGACGCGGAATCGCGCCTGATGTTCATCGGCTACGACCCGCTCGCGTTCAAGCTGTTCGTGTGGACGCTGTCCGCCGTGCTGTGCGCCATCGCCGGCGCGCTGTACGTGCCGCAGGTGGGCATCATCAATCCGTCCGAGATGTCGCCGGCGAACTCGATCGAGATGGTCGTGTGGGTCGCGATCGGCGGGCGCGGCACCCTGGTCGGCCCAATCGTCGGCGCGTTCGCCGTGAATGGTCTCAAGAGCTGGTTCACCGCGGCATTCCCGGACCTGTGGCTGTTCGCCCTGGGCTTGCTGTTCATCCTCGTCACGCTGTTCATGCGGCACGGGATCCTGGGCGTGCTGCCCGCCATCAAACGCCTGCTGCCGCGCCGCCGGGCGGCCGTGGCCACCAAGGAGGAAGCGGCATGAGCCTGGACATGAGTATCAAGGGCGACGGCGTCGACACCCGCCACGGCGCCATCCTGTACCTGGACGACGTCACCGTGTCGTTCGACGGTTTCCGCGCGCTGAACAAGCTCACGCTGGACATCTCGGTGGGCGAGCTGCGCTGCATCATCGGCCCGAACGGTGCCGGCAAGACGACGATGATGGATGTCATCACGGGCAAGACCCGGCCGACGACCGGCAGCGCGTTCTTCGGCCAGACGTTCGACCTGGCGAAGATGACGGAATACGAGATCGCCCACGCCGGCATCGGCCGCAAGTTCCAGCGCCCGACCGTGTTCGAACAGCACACGGTGTTCGAGAACCTGGAGCTGGCGATGAAGATGGACAAGCGCGTGCGCCCGACCTTGTTCGCGCGCCTGTCGTCCGAGCAGGAAGACCGCATCGCCGCGATCCTGCGTCTGATCCGCCTGAACGGCGAGGAAGACCGCGTGGCCGGCCTGCTGTCGCATGGCCAGAAGCAGTGGCTGGAGATCGGCATGCTGCTGATGCAGGAGCCGCAGCTGATCCTGCTGGACGAGCCGGTGGCCGGCATGTCCGACGCCGAGACGGCGCGCACGGCCGAGCTGTTGAACGAATTGCGCGGCAAGCACTCGATCATGGTCGTCGAGCACGACATGGGATTCGTCGCCGAGATCGCGCAGCAGGGCAAGGTCACCGTGCTGCACGAGGGCGCCGTGCTGGCCGAGGGCCGCATGGACGACGTGCAGGCCGACGACCGCGTCATCGAAGTCTATCTGGGGAGATAAGCATGCTGCAGGTCGAACACCTGAACCAGTACTACGGTTCGTCGCACACGCTGCGCGGCGTGTCGCTGGCGGTGGAAAAGGGCCAGTGCATGGCCCTGCTGGGCCGCAACGGCGTGGGCAAAACCACGCTGCTGAAATGCCTGATGGGCGTGCTGCCCGTCGCGCGCGGCACCGTCACGTGGGACGGCCGCGACATCACGCGCTACAAGCCGCACCGCCGCGCCGCGGCAGGCATCGCCTACGTGCCGCAGGGCCGCGACATCTTCGCCCGGCTGACGGTCGAAGAAAACCTCATGATGGGCATGGCGACGTTGTCGCGCCGGGAGGCGGCGCGCATCAGCGGCGAGGTCTACGAGCTGTTCCCCGTGCTGAGGGAGATGCTGGAGCGGCGCGGCGGCGATTTGTCGGGTGGCCAGCAACAGCAGCTCGCCATCGCACGCGCGCTGCTGCAGCGGCCGCGCCTGATCATCCTCGACGAGCCGACCGAGGGCATCCAGCCGTCGATCATCAAGGACATCGAACGCGTGATCCGGCTGCTGCGCGAGCGGGGCGATATCGGGATCCTGCTGTGCGAGCAGTATTTCGATTTCGCGCGGGCGCTGGCGGACAGGTTCGTCGTGCTGTCGCGCGGAGAGGTGGTGGCGAGCGGAAGTGCCGACGAGATGGATAGTGACCACGTGCGGCGGCACCTGGCCGTGTAGGGTGGGCACGGCGTGCCCACCCTACGTGGATTCCGATAAAGCTCCCCGCATGCGGTTGGTGGCCAGCGTCGCCGCCGCCGTCCGCGTCTCGACGCCGAGCTTCTCGAACACGTGCTCGAGGTGCTTGTTGACGGTACGCGGACTCATGCCGAGGATGTCGCCGATGTCGCGGTTCGTCTTGCCCTGGATGACCCAGTGCAGCACCTCCGATTCGCGCTGCGTCAGCCGGAACAGGGCCATCAGCGCCTGCACGCGCGCCGTGTCCGATTCCTCGCGCAGCACGATCATCCATTGTTCCGGCGAGCGCACGTCGGCCGCCGTGAAGATCAGCCGGGCCGCGCCGCGGATCACCGTCAGCGGCTGCGCGGTCCCCGCCGCCAGCCAGGCCGCCAGCTGGGGCGGCGTGTCGACGATGCAGTCGTCGTCCGCGCCGAAATAGCGCTGCATCCACTGGCGCGCGAGCGGCGTCTGCCAGACGATGCGGCCGTCGTGCGGCGTCATGGCCAGCACGGCGTTGCCGAACGCGTCGAGGGCACTGCGCGCCTGGTTCATCAGCCGCGCCGTCTGCAGGTGGGCGCCAATGCGCGCCAGCATCTCGCTCTGGCGCACGGGTTTCGTCACATAATCCGTGCCGCCGGCACCGAACGCGGCCACCACGTGCTCCGTCTCCGTCAGGCCCGTCATGAAGACGATGGGGATGGCGCGCGTGGCGATGTCGGCGCGCAGGCGGCGGCAGACCTCGAAGCCGTCCATGCCGGGCATGACGGCGTCGAGCAGGATCACGTCGGGCACGACCTGGCGCACGCGCGCGAGCGCCGCCGGGCCGTTGTTCGCGACGAGTACCGTGTAGCCGGATTCGTCCAGTGCGTCGTGCAGCACGGCGAGGTTTTCGGGGACGTCGTCCACGATCAGCACGACCGGACTGGCCTGGCGGTCGAAAGGTGTCGGGTTCATGGCGTTCCTTGTTCGAGGAAGGCCGCCATCGCTTCCAGGTCGAAGCGGGCGGCGAGTTTGCGCAGCGTGGCGGCGAAGGCCGCGTATTCCGGGCCCTGCGCGGCGATCGCGTCGAGCTGGCGGTTGACGCCGCGTACATAGCCCAGCGCGACCTGTTCGCGCAGGGCGTCCAGCTGGGCGGCGGGCGGGAAGCACAGCGCGGGGGCCTCCGCCACCGCGGGCGCGTGCTGCGAGATCCAGTCGAGGCGGAGGCGTATGCCGATCCGCTCCAGCAGCTCGCCTACGTTGACGGGCTTGACGATGAAATCTTCGGCGGCGATGCCGGCCGGGTTTTCCAGTCCTTTGTCATAGGCGTTCGCCGAGACGATCAGGATCGGTACGTCGCATTGCCGTTCGCGGCGCAGGATGCGGCTCGCTTCCCAGCCGTCCATCACGGGCATCGCGAGGTCCATCAGGATCAGGTCGGGATCGAAGCGTTCCCAGGCGGCGAGACAGTCCGCGCCCGTCTCGGCCTGCACGGTCTCGAAGCCGAGCGGCGCGAGGATGTTCACGAGCAGTTCGCGGTCGTTGCGTTCGTTGTCGACGACGAGGATGCGGCGGCGCGGCCCCGCATAGCCGGCCGGCGCGAATGCCGGCGCGGCGGGCGTGCGCGCGGGCGCGTGCACGCGCGGCAGTTGCAGGCGTACCGTGAACGTGCTGCCGGCGCCCGGCGCCGTATCGACCGTCAGCTGGCCGCCCATCAGCTGCACGAGCATGCGGCTGATGGGCAGGCCGAGGCCCGTCCCGGCCACGCCCACGGCCGCGCCGGCACTGCCGCGCGTGAACGGTTCGAAGATTTTCTCGACCTCGTCGGGCAGGATGCCGGGGCCGCTGTCCTGCACGTCGAACACCACCATCTCGCGCGCGTAGCGCACGCGGAACACGACCTCGCCGCGCGCCGTGAACTTGACGGCGTTGCCGAGGATGTTCATCAGGATCTGGCCGAGCCGCTTGCGGTCGGCGCGTACGAGGTCCGGCAGCGTGCCCTGGATCTCGTAGCGGAACGTCAGGCCCTTGTCCAGCGCCTGCTGCTCGAACATGCGCACGATCTGGCCGAGGAAGTCGGGGAAGGCGAGCGTGCGGATGTCGAAGCTGAACTTGCCGCCCTCGATGCGCGCGATGTCGAGCGAGCCCTCGATCAGCGACAGCAGGTGTTCGCCGCTGCCGCGGATCACGCGGATCGCCTGCCGGCGCGGCTCGGGGATCGTCGCGTCGTTGTCGAGCAGTTGCGCGTAACCGAGGATGCTGTTCAGCGGCGTGCGGATCTCGTGGCTGATCGCGGCGATGTAGCGGCTCTTGGCCTGGTTCGCCTGGTCGGCCTGGCGCTTGGCCTGCTGCAGCTGGGCGTCGGTGCGGCCGTGCAGTTCGATCTCGCGCTGCAGGAGACTCGTCTGGCGGTTCGATTCTTCCTGCGCCACGCGCCGGCTCTCGCCCGTCAGCACGAGCCACCACGCGACGATGCCGCTGGCCAGCGCCAGCGCGCCGAACGTCTTCACGAACGCGAGGCGCAGCGCTTCCAGCATCGCGGCGCTGGCCGCCGGCCCGAGGGCGGCGCGCTCGTGCACGTACAGCAGCGCGAGCAGGCCACCGAGGAACGACAAGGTCGCCAGCATCAGGAGCAGGTAGTGGCCCAGGCGGCTCGACATGTACGGCCAGACGGATGCCGGCAGCAGGGCCCGCGCCGCTGTCTCCCACTGGCGCGCGACGCGCGCATGCGGCTTGCAGGCATCGTCGCAGCGGGCGTCCAGGCAGCAGCACAGCGAGCAGATCGGTCCCTGGTAGGCGGGACAGTGGGCCATGTCGTCGGTTTCGTATTCCTTCTCGCAGATGCAGCAGGTCTGCGTGCGCGCCGAAGCCGGCCAGTCCGCCACCGGACGGGCGAGGTAGTAGCGGCCGCGCGTGGCCCAGGCGATCAGCGGCGCGGCCAGCAGCGCCGTCGCCAGCGCGATGAAGGCGGAAAACGCCTGGGCGCGCGCGCCGAACAGGCCGGCGAACGCGGCGATCGACAACGTGGACGCCAGCAGCATGGCGCCGACGCCCACCGGGTTGATGTCGTACAGGTAGGCGCGGCGGAATTCGATGCCCTTGGGCGAGAGGCCCAGCGGCTTGTTGATCACGAGGTCGGCGACGACGGCCGTGATCCACGAGATGGCGACGTTCGAATACAGGCCGAGCACCTGTTCCAGCGCGTGGAACACGTCCAGCTCCATCAGCAGCACGGCGATCAGCGCATTGAACACGGCCCACACGACGCGCCCCGGATGGCTGTGCGTGAGGCGGGCGAAGAAATTCGACCACGCGAGCGAGCCGGCATACGCGTTCGTCATGTTGATCTTGACCTGCGAGATGATGACGAACAGTGCCGTCGCCAGCACGGCCAGGTTGCCGGCGCCGAACACCTGGCGGAAGCCGGCGAGGTACATCTGGTTCGGATTGACGGCCTGCGCGAGCGAGGCGCCGCCTTCGATCGCCAGCAGCGCGAGCAGCGCGCCGCCCAGCATCTTGGCGCTGCCGAGCAGGATCCAGCCCGGGCCGGCGGCCAGCACGCCGAGGTGCCAGCGCACGCGGTTCTCCCGCGTCTTCTCGGGCATGAAGCGCAGGAAGTCGACCTGCTCGCCGATCTGCGTGATCAGGGCGACGCCGACCGCGGTGGCGGCGCCGAACTGCAGGGTGTCGAAGCCGGATGCGCCACTCCGGCCAGCCTGGCCGCCGAAGTGTCCCAGCTGCGCGATCAGTTCCGGCTGTTTGATGGCGATGGCGAAAAAGGGCAGGGCGAGCAGTACGAGCCACACGGGCTGCGTGAGCATCTGGATGCGGCTGACGAGCGTCACGCCATGCGTCACGAGCGGGATCACGACGAGCGCGCTGACCAGGTAGCCGAGGTACAGTGGCAGGCCGAAATACAGTTCGAGCGCATAAGCCATGATCGCGGCTTCCAGCGCGAACAGGATGAAGGTGAACGACGCGTAGACGAACGAGGAGATCGTCGAGCCGATGTAGCCGAAGCCGGCGCCGCGCGTGAGCAGGTCCATGTCGACGCCGTGGTGGGCGGCGTAGTAGCTGATCGGCAGTCCGGTGATGAAGATGATCAGGCCGATGGCGACGATGGCCCAGAACGCGTTCTCGAAACCGTAGTTGACGGCGATGGTGCCGCCGATCGCTTCCAGCACGAGGAAGGAGATGGCGCCGAATGCCGTGTTGGCGACGCGGAACACGGACCATTTGCGGAACGCGCGCGGCGTGAAGCGTAGCGCATAATCCTCGATCGTCTCGTCGGCGACCCAGGTGTTGTAGTCGCGCCGGATCTTGACGATGCGGAGCGGCGCTTCCGGATCGCGCGCGGTGGAGTGAAAGGTGGGCGTGGACATGTTTTTGGCAACGAGATGACGCCATTCGGCGCCGGTTTTATGCCAAAAACGCAAGCAAGATCCAGGCCAGCGGGGCCCGGAAACGCTTATGCGCGCACGGTCCAGGCGCCGTCCGCGTAGACGCGTTCATCGTCCAGGTACACGGTATCGGTCACGACGAACACGTCGATGTGGTAGCGCGCGTCCTTGCGCTTGAAGCCCGGCTTCGCATACACGCCGTGCTTGGCCCCCAGCGACAGGTGGATGCCGCACATGCGTTCGTAGGTGCCGATGTCGTCCACCCGGCGCTCGCGTGTAAAAGCGCGGTTCATGCCGAAGCCCAGTTCGCGCACCCACACCTCGCCCTCGTCGCGGCGGATGATGTCGAGGACTTCCTGGAACGCCGGGGTGACGTTTTCCGCGCCGACGACTCTTCCACGCTCGATCAGCAGGGTGATGGGAGAGTCCGGGCGGTTGACGCGGTACGACGTGTCGCCGAACACGTGCACCTGGGCGCGGCCGCTGACGGCTTCCAGGTCCACGCTTTCCGTGAACACTTCCCCGATCGGGAACTGGCCGCCCACGTTGTTCATCGCGCTGTAGTCGCCCACGTTCAGCTTGGCGGACTCGAACGGCGCATCGAACACGAGGACGTCGCCGCCGCTGCCGCCGTGTACCTCGGCGCGGCGGGCGCGGTCGATGCGGGTCTTCAGGCCATGGCCCACGCCGCGGAAATAGGCCGGGTCGTAGGCCAGCGCCTCGATGTAGTGTTCGCCCTGCGCGCCCGGCATGCGCGACAGGTGCACGTGCTCGATCACTTTCAGGCCCAGCTTGAAGAGTTCCACGCGCAGGCGAAAGCCGTCCAGGCGGAAGTTCGTCGACTGCACGAGCACGACGAGGTCTTGCGGCGCCAGCGTGCGGAATTTCGCGAGCACGGCGTCCGGCGTGACGCCGTCGAAGTCGATGAAGTCAGCCGCCGGCAGGTTGCGGCGGTATGCCTCGACGAGGGCACGGGCCAGCGCCGTGTGGGTGTCGTAGACGACCAGTGCGCGCCGCCCGGGCGTGTGTTCGAGCGCGAACGCGAGCACGTCGCGCAGGTGCGCGGTGGCGGCGGCTATGGAGGCGGCGGGCAGGGAATCGGCAGGCGTCATGGCGTCAACGGACAGGGCAAACAACCCAGCATTATATGACACCACTGCGGACACCACTGCGGACACCACTGCGGATGCCACCGCGCTTGCGGCAGCGCAGGGACCACCCGGCCGGTATGCTGCACAGTCTGGTTGACGGGAGTGCCATCATGTTGATTCGAAAAGGAAATTTTCTAAAACGTAACCCGGCGAGCTTGCTGCTGGCGGCGGTGCTGGTCGGCCTCGCCGGACCGGTCTCCGCGGCGGCGGCCGCCGCGTCGACGGCGGCGGCGGTCCGCGCACCGGAGGCCGTCGCCGCGGAATTCTATTGCTGGTACCTGGCGACGCTGGACGCCGACCAGGATCCGCTCAGCGACCGTTACGAACGTTWCAACGCCWATGTCGCGAAGCCCCTCGTCGAYCAGTTGCTGAAACGGCTGCAGCAGGTGAGCGCGGGTCCGCAGCCGCCCGCCGATTACTTCCTGCAATCGGCGCGCATCCAGGGCGCGTGGCTGCATGGCCGCGTGCGGGCCGTCACCTTGCGCCGCGAGGCGCGCAGTGCCGACGTCCTCGTCACGCTCGACGGCGATGGCGACGCGAAGCACGAGCTGGTGCTGGCCATGGTGCTGGACAGCGGCACGTGGAAGATCCGCCACGTGAACCGCGCGGCATTGGACGCCGCCGAAAGTTCCGCTGGCCAGCCCATCATTTGATCCCTGAAGCACATCCACGCGCTACTCCGTGAACAGGGCGCCATGGGCTTGATCCCGGCGCTATGATTCCAAAACGATAACGGCCCCGAGTTTAAGAGCCTATCTTGGTAGGCGCGAACTGGTAGGGTGGGCACGGGGTGCCCACCCTACTGGGATAGGCTTCAAGCGGCCCGCAATCGTTTTTTGACGAATCGACGGTGGAGCGTGCATGGCATACCGATGGGAAACGCCGACCAGCGTCTGGCTGGAGGATGAGCGCAGCGGCCAATTCGAACTGGCGTCCAGCGAAGGACTGGGCCGGATCGACTGGCAGGCGCACGCGCGCGGCCGCCTGGACGATTGCGCGCACCTGCTCGGAGCCTCGCTGCCGCAGTCCTGCGACCACGCCGCCATCTACCCCGAGGGATTTGCCTTCTGTCCAGCGTGCGGCCGGCCGCTGCAACGCCTGGGCGCCAATCAGCAGGGCCGGCCCGACTGGTGGGGTGCTTATGCGGATGCGCTGCTGCCCCGGCATGTGCCGCACGGCCTGCCGGTGACGTCGCTGGCGCTGGGCGACAGCCTCGAAGAGCGTCCGCCCGCACCGGAAGTCGGCCGTTTCGACGTCGCCATGCCGCCGCCCCCGAATGCGCACTGCGTGTTCGCAGCGTCCACCTACGGCTTTCCCGAACAGCGCCTGCTCGCGCTGGCGCCGGGACGCGGGGTGCTGCAGTACTGGGATCCGCTGGCCGAGGTCTGGCACGTGATGCTGCCGGAAGAGGGCGCGGCCGACCTCGCGTTCGGCGCGTCCGACTACGGCTGGCTGCCGCTGTCCCTGCTGCAGGTGCCGGCGCGCCGTGGCGACGTGGCGCTCGTGCCCACGGCGCGTGGCCTGTACCGGCTGGCCATCAATCCGATCAGCGAGACGTGCGGCACGCAAACCGTACTGGCCGCGCCGGTCGTCGCGGCGCCCGGGCTGATGCGGCGCCAGCTCGGCGTCCTCGTGCGCAATCCGGGCGGCACGCTCGGGCTGTGCGTCCTCGGTACCGACCTGTCCCCGGGGCCGCAATTCGATTGCGGCGCGTTGCCGTTGTCCGGCTGGACCCGGCCCATCGGTTATGACGGCCAGTTGTTCTGGCTGCACGGCGAGGGCCAGCTCGTGTGGCGGCCGGGAGAACCGCCGCGCTGGCTCGCGTGGCCGGACACGTGGCTGCCCAGCCTCGACCTCGGCGGCCCCACCTTGAGCCGCGACGGCCGCATGTGGCTGATCGGGCACGATGGTCAATCGTATGCATTCCTCGAACTCGGGGTGGAGCGGCCGCAGCGGGAGGCGATCGACGGCGCGCGCCTCGGTTTCGCGAACCTGTTGTTCCGGCGCGGCCATCCGGTCGTCGACGAGCCGTGGTCCGGCGAGCACGTCGAGGACCAGCACGAGGACGATTCCCTCGTCCTGCCCTTGCTGCGCAGCTTTAACAATAACCGCAGCCAGCCGAGCGGCCTGGTACTGCGCTTCCACAAATACACCGGCCGCGCCGAGGAGGCGCTGGCCAACCGCGTGATCATCCGCACCACGGTGGAGTGGATCGGCCGGCGCAACGTGATCCTGGACGAAGTGGCGCGCTTGTCGCGTCCGCTCGAATGCGTGCCCTTCGTCTACGCCAACCGCCTGTGGCTGCACCACCCAGACTGGAACCGGATCCGCGGCTGGAATTTGGACGCGCTGACGTGAGGGTCGCACGCTTCCTCGCCACGATGCTCGGCCTGTGCGCGCTGCCCGGCATGGCGCCCGCCTGGGCCGTGCCGCAGGTGCTGCTCGTGCAGAACTCGGGCTGGATGGAGCCGTTCTACAGCGACCCGCGTTCGCAATTCAAGCCACTCGTGGCGGCCCTCGCCGGCAGCATCACGCAGCCGGGCGACGCCTTCGTGCTGGCCGCCTTCAACCAGTCGCTGCCCGGCGCGCCGTCGCCGCGCGCGCTGCTGTCCGAACAGGTGACGAATGCCACGTCCACGCACGTGCTGGCCGCCCTCGCCGGATTGCAAACGGCGCACAAGCCCGGCGGTACGGCGCTGGCCGACACCGACCTGGGGGAAGCCGTGGAGACGACGGTGAGCCGCGTGCTGGACGGGAAGGGCGGCCTCGTCTGGCTCGTGACGAACAACCGCAACAGCCCGAACAACGACCAGGCGACCGCGCAGCGCAACCGCGAATTCTATGCGCTGATCCACCGCGGTACCGCCATCAGGAAGGCGCTCGCGTTCCCGCTGCGCATGCCGGTCCAGGGCGAGCACTACCGCGCCAACGGCTTGATGGTCTACGTGTTCGCCGTCGGGCAGGACGGCGCGCGCGCCCTCGACGCGCTGCTGGCGGCGGGGCGCGTGCAGCGCGTGATCACGGAACCGCCCGCGCGCCTGAAACCGCTGGACCGCGACACGGTGCGCCTCGTGCCGCGCAAGGTGGAGAACGCGCCCGGCGTCGAGTTCTCGATGGATGCGGCTGGCCGCCTGCGCGCCGACGTGGCGCCCGACGCGCGCTCGCCCAGCGCGACGATCCTTTGGCAGCTGGAAAACACGATTTATCCATACACCATCGCGGGCGCTGCCATCTCCGCGCGTTCCATGCTCGGCGGCGAGAACCGGCCGATCGCGCTGCGCAACAACACGGTATCGCGGCTGGCGCCGGGCCACGCGGAACCGCTGGCGTCGACGTTGCAGCTACCCGTCGCGCAGCTGCCCGGCAAATGGTCGATGGAAGCGTTGAAATCGGCCGGCTCCGCGTACGTGCTGCCGGGCCGCATCGAGCTGTACCTGCAGGGCCAGCGGCTGGAGTTGTCGCAGGCGTTCCGCGCGCGCATGGCCGACCTGTTCCCGGGCGACCCGCTGCCGGACATCTTCACGCCGCCGGCCGACATCCAGGCGTCGACGGCCGTGCTGCCCGTCGAGGTGCACGTGCACTACGGCGCCGGCCCGCTCGTCGCGCTGCTGGCCGGCGGCCTGGCGCTGCTGGCGGCCGGCGCGGGCGCCGCGTATGCGTACGGCCGGCCGCGCCGGGTGCAGCTCGTGGTGGAAGACGAAGTGCGCACCGTGCACACGCGCGCGGGCGCCGTGCAACCGATCTACGACAAGGCGGGCAACGAGGTCGCYCGCCTGAAGACAACCTTGTTCGGCCACCAGCTGCTCGACCTGCGCGAAGGCGCGCAGGTGCGGCTCGGCCGATGACCCTATCGAGGACACCATATGCAGAACGCCCAGACCAAGCCTCACCCGCCGGCCGTACCCGATACGGCCGGCACCGATCCCGGCTTCAAGCTGCCCGGCCAGGCCGCCAACACGCCGCAGGAAGGGATGCCGAAGACGACGCCCGACACCGCGACGCAGCCCGTCGAGATCGCGCCCGGCGGCGCCACCAACACGAGCGCGGCGCCGCTGCGCGACACGGCCGGGCGCGACCTGGCGATCGGCGCGGTCGTCTTCGCCGTGCTGCTCGTGATTTACTTCTTTGTCCGTAACGCCTACGTACACCACCTCGTCGTCAAGCGGGTGGCGCCGTCGTCGGCCGGCAGCGCCGGGTGGCTGCTGTTCGTCGGCATGGGCTTTTTGTCCGCCGCCGTCGTGCTGGCCATCGTCAACGCGAGCCGCTACCTGACGCCCGCCATCACCGGACCGCTGGTCGTCGTCGGCGTCGTCACGCTGGTGGCGGCCTTCTTCGTCGGCCGTCGCTGACGTCACGCTTTCAAAGAGAACACCATGGCAGATTTTCCCGATCCCGCATCGCTCGGCAATAAAGCGGAGCTCAAAGTCGACCTGCGGCCCACGCTGTTCATCGGCGCCGGCGGCACCGGCATGGAAGTCATGATGCGCATCCGCCGGCGCATCCTCGCGGCCGTGTGGAACCGCCGGCATCCGACCCGCGTCGAATCCATCGCCGACTTCCCCGTCGCGCGGTTCCTGCACTTCGACCTGGACGCCAACGCCGTCATCGACGAGGGCAAGTCGCAGCGCACGGACCCGTGGTACGAACTGGTGAAGCTCGCCGATGAGGAACGCCTCGTCGAACCGCTCGACCTGCCGCAATACCACGAGTCGGACGACAGCCTCGCGCGCTTCCCGCTGATCGAGAACTGGATGCCGCTGCGCCCGAAGAAACTGCGCTCGCTGGGCATCGATCCGTCGAAGGGCGCCGGCCAGATCCGCGCGCTGGCGCGGCTGTATTTGTTCGACAAATATCCCAAGCTGCGTGGCCGCATCAAGGGCGCGCTGAATTTCCTGAGCAGTAATGCGGGCATCGAGCGCAAGGAGAATTACCAGCGCCTCGGGCTGCAGGTCGA
This sequence comes from Massilia sp. P2_C2, assembly GCF_056404615.1. Taxonomy (NCBI): domain Bacteria; kingdom Pseudomonadati; phylum Pseudomonadota; class Betaproteobacteria; order Burkholderiales; family Oxalobacteraceae; genus Massilia; species Massilia sp. P2_C2. The sequence continues at coordinate 39,677 of NZ_JBFUDR010000012.1, forward strand.
TACCTCGAAATTCCGCATCGTCGTGATCGCGTCGAACGCGGGCGGCACGGGCGCGGGCAGCGCCATCGACCTGGGCTGGATCGCCAAGGCCGTCGCGCGCCAGGAAGTGTCGGACAGCCAGGTCGACCTCGTGATGTTCCTGCCGTCCGGCTATGCGAAGGCCAACAAGGAACGCACGGAGGCGAACGCCTACGCCACGTTGATGGAGCTGGAGACGAGCATGCGCGACATGAACGCGCGCGTGCAATGGATGGAGCCGGACAGTATCGTCGGCCGCGGCACGCCATTCGACGACGTCTACTTCGTCGACACCGCGAACCTCGCGAACAAGGCCACGCAGGACGTCAAGGATGTGTACCAGATGGTCGCCGACACGCTGTTCGAGGATTTCGCGTCGGCCGATTTCGCCAACCGCAAGCGCTCCGTCGCCGTCAACCAGCAGCAGCACAAGCTCGGGCCGTACAACCCGCGCGTGCCGGAGCAGCGCTTCGGCGACATGCGCCTGTCCTACTCCAAGGTCTATTCCGCGTTCGGCCAGGCCGTGCTCGACACGCAGCAAAGCCTGCGCGAAGACATCCGCGCGTATGAACTGGCGGCGCTGATGGTGAAGGCGTTCTTCGGCCTCGTCGCCAGCGACGGCACGGCGGCACGGCGCGCGACGGACCAGGAACGCGACGCCTTCATGCGCGACCAGATGGGCATGGCCGAGCACCCGTTCATGGAATTCCCCGACTTCCGCAAGGGCACCGTCGACGTCACGCCGTTCCAGGAATATGCGCTGACGGACATGCTCCTGCTCGACAAGGACCAGCGCTCGCTGCTGGAGCGCGTGGAGAGCAAGGTGCAGCTGGAGATGGACCGCATCATGGCCTCGTACGACCTGAAACTCTGGCGTGAACAGGTCGCCCTGCTGCTGCCCAACCTGGAGCGCGACGCCATCCGCGAAGCCGGTGCGACGGCCGAGACGAGCGAGGACCGCATCAAGCGGCACACCGGTGAACTGCTCGCGCAACTGCGCCTGAACGTGCGCGGCCGGCTGTACATGCTGCTGGACGACCGCAAGCAGGGCGGCCTCGAATTCGTACTGTCGCTGCTGGAACAGGTGAAGGCACGGCTGGCGCAGCGCGACCTGGCCAATGTCCAGCGCAACGGCAAGCGCTACCGCGACGTGCGCGACGCGCTGCGCACGCGCCAGGTCGAGGAGTCGCTGAACAACCTGACGCAGGCCGCCGGCCGGCTGTTCGGCAAGGATGCACAAGCTCGGGAAATCATGAATCACCTCAAGCGCGATATCGCCGACTACCTGCGCTTCCACCTGCTCGCCGTTGCCGCGGGGCAGGCCATCGAGGTGATGCAAACCCTGTCGTCCTGGCTGGGCGAGCCGCAGGCACCGGACGAACACGGGCAAGTGCGCTGGAGCGGCGTGGCCGGCGAATTCCAGGAAGGACGGCGCAACGTCGGCGCGATGCTGGCCGCCGTCGACCAGCGCATCGACCAACTGCGCGCCGACGCGCGCCAGGAACACGCCACCTACATCAAGCTCGCGAGCGACGTGTTGCCGGAACCCGTGCGCCTGACGGGCGACGTGAGCGCATGGAGCGAGGAAGTGCTGCAGGAATTCGGCGGCTCCGCGCGCCTGTTCCCGCAACTGGGCGACGAGAGACTGCGCGCCGACCTGTTGCTGAAACTGTTCCGGCGCGCGCAATTGCAGCTGTCCGGCGAACAGGCCGGCACCGAGTTGCCCGATCCGCTGCTCGAACGCCTCGGCGCGCTGTCGCCGCAGGAACGTCACCGCATCTTTTCCGAATGGATCAAGAGCGCCATGCCGTGGATTAACGCGCGCTTCTCGGCCGAGTTCACGCCCAGCGCCGACCAGTTCAAGTGCTTCATCGGCGTCGGCGACCCGGCCGCGTGGCGCCGGCTGGAACCGGAGATCCGCGCCGCCGTGCCAACCGGCTTCTTCCACGGCGACCTCGTGTCCGTCGTGAACACGGGCGTGCCGGGACGGGCTGTCTGCTACATCGAGCTGTCCGGCTATCCGATGACGGTGCTGCGCGGCCTGCCCACGTGGCGCGCCAGCTACCAGATCGAGAACCCGAAGATCCCCACGCACCTGCACTTCGATTCGACGCGCTTCCGCCATCCGATCTCGCCATCGATGGACGAACTGAATCGCCTGGCCGACGACTACGAATTCTTCCTCGCCGCGATCGCGTTGGGCGTGCTGCGCCGCAAGCAGGACGCGGGCGACCGCGAGGCCGCATTCCAGCCGCGCGGGCAATACCTGTTCGAGGTCGAGCCGGGATCGGGCGAATGGCTCCAGATCGGCAACGAGTACGCGATCCGCTCGAACGGCCTGCCCCCATACTACCGCGAGCAGGTGATCGAGGCGACACGCCGGCGCATGGCGACGATGGGACCGCACCAGCTGGCGTTGCTGGCCGCGCTGATGCGCCACTACCAGCTGCGCGTGTACGAGCCGAAGCTGGAGGTGGACGAGACGGGCGCCCAGCTGCCGTCGCCATCGCTGCCCTACATCACGGCGCGGCGCCTGTACGAGCAGTGGATGCGGCGTGCCGTTTCGCTCGATCCACAGCTGTCGCCGGCGCAGGTGGAAGTGGCGCTGACGCAGCTGGACACGTGGACGGAGCCCGTGCCCGACTCGGCGTCCGACGCGTATGCGTGGGAGGTGGAGCGGCCTGCCGAGAAGCGCGTGATCCGTCCAGAATTCCTCGGTGCCGATGCACGCGCGGCGCAGGTGCTGGAGCGGCGCGCAGCCGCACCTGTCATGCCGTCCGCGCAGTTCGCGGCAGCTGCGCCCACCGTCGTCGCGCCGACGCCCGGTGCGCCGGATGCCGTGCCCGGCCCGAGCCTGGGCCCGTCCGCGTACGTGGTCGGCGCCACGTCCATCGCCCCGCGTTACAAGGT
>NZ_JBFUDR010000013.1:0-41645 GCF_056404615.1 Massilia sp. P2_C2
GTCGGGAAGCGGTCCAGAAAGCGCGCGTAATAGCCCAGCACCGCCGTCACCTGCGTCTGCTGCAGCATGATTTCGGACAGCCAGATGCGGTAGGCGTCGCGCGTGTTCTGCCAGGGCAGGGCGTGGCGGCCGTGGGCGCGCTGCCAGTCGATGACGGCGCGCGAAAAGCTCGGGTCGGACAGGGTTTCGGTGTCGGTGCTGCGTTTCATGAAGTCGGTGGTCGGGCCGTCAGGCGGCCTGCAATGCGGGCAGGTCGGCGCGCAACGCCTGGGCGACGGCGCCGGACAGCGCCGCCAGGCGCGCCTTGACCTGCTCCAGGTCGTGTTGGGCCGTCTCGAAGGCGGCGATCTTTTGTTCCAGGCTTTCGGTGGCGTCCAGGATGCGCTGGATCGACGCCTGGCGGTGGCGCAGCTGCTCGCGGTGCTGGCGGATCGCCGCTTCGAGCGGCGCCATGATGATCTTCAACCACGCCTCGACGTCGCCGTTCGCCTCGCGGAACGCGGATTTCACCCGCGACGCGATCGAATCGAAGAAGCGTTCGAGCAGCGCGCCACGGCTCGTGACGAGCAGCGTCGCGGTGCCGAACTGCTTCAGGTAGATGGCCTCGATGGCGTCGATCTCGCGGCGGTAGCGCTCCAGCGCCAGCGGCGCCGGCTGCGCCAGCGCGAGGCCGTGTTCGGCCGAGAAGCGGCGCACCATCGTCTCCATCATCGCGGCGATCTCGGTGATCTTGCCGCCTGCCGTATCCAGGCTGGCGCGTCCCTGGTCGAAGAAGACGCGCACCGGCGTGCGCATGCCGGTCGAGAAGCGCGCGGCTTCCATCGCGCCGCGCACGGCGTCGACGTGCTCCTGCACGACGTCCATGCCGATGATGGAATACAGCTCCGTCGACAGCGTGGTGAACACGGCGCGCGTGCCCTGCAGCTTGAACAGGCTGGCGTCGAACTCCTTCTTTTCCATCTCGACGCGGCGCATCATGTGGGCGATCACGCCCTGGTTCTTGCCGCGCAGGCTTTGCAGCTCCTGCAGCTGCTCGACCAGGTCGCGTCCGCGCGCGGCCAGCAGCGCGGCCTGGGCGCCCGTCAATGCGGCGAGGTCGTCCTGCAGCTGGCGGCGCAGGATGTCCTGGCGCGCCGGAATCAGTTCATGGAACAGCGCCGCTTCCAGCGCGCCGAGGCGGCTCTTTTCGAACAGCGCGTAATCGCCCGTGATCTTGCCGACGAGGGCCTTCTGCGCGGAGACGGGATACACCTGCGCGTCGGCCACGCCCAGCAGCCGGGCCGCGTCCTGCTGCTGGCGAGATATGGCGGCCTCGATGTCGCGCGGCGTCCGGAGTTCGTCCCACAGCGCATCGATCTTGTTCAGCACGACCATGCGTCCCGCAGTTGTTCCCGATTCGCCCCCAATGTGCGTACGCCAGACGGTTATGTCGCTCTTGGTGACGCCCGTCTCGGCGGCCAGGATGAACAGCACGGCGTGCGCGTTCGGGATCAGGTTCAGCGTCAGTTCCGGTTCCGTGCCGATCGCGTTCAGCCCCGGCGTGTCGAGGATCACGAGCCCTTGTTGCAGGAGCGGATGCGGCACGTTGATGAGTGCGTGGCGCCAGCGCGGGATCTCGACGAGGCCGTCGTCACCCAGGGTGGCGGCGAGGTCGGGATCGTCGGGATCGTACAGGCCGTAGCGCTGGGCCTCGCCGGGGCTGACGCGGCGCGTCAGGCTCACCTGCAGAAAGCTCTCGTGCATGCGCTCGGGCGCGGACAGGTCCAGCGGCAGCACGGTCCACGCTTCCGGCACGTCGCGGTAGTCGCCCGTGGCCAGGCGCTCGGCGCGCGTCTCGATCGGCAGCAGGCGGATGCAGGGCGCCAGTTTCGGCTCCCAGGCGAATTCGGTCGGGCACATCGTCGTGCGGCCGGGGCTCGACGGCACGATGCGCTGGCCGTAGTCGGCAAAGAAGATGGCGTTGATCAGCTCCGATTTACCGCGCGAAAACTCGGCCACGAACGCGATCGACAACCGGTCGTCGCGCAAGCGTGCGAGCGCACGCGCGACGCGCTGCTCCGCCGCCCCGTCCAGCAGCTCGGCCGCCTGGGCCCAGCTCCGATAGTCTTCCAGCGCCTGGGCGACTTGTGCGCGCCAGTCCGCGTAGTGTTGCAAATCCTGCATATATTGGTGTCCCTGCGCGCCTCGTCGATGACCTTACCGCTGGCAGACCGCGCAATAGAACGTGGACCGCTGGCCCTGCTTGATCTGGCGGACCGGCGTGCCACAGTTGCGGCAAGGCACTCCCGTACGATCATAGACGAAATATGTCTGCTGGAAATAGCCCGATTGACCATTTACGGCAATAAAGTCACGCAACGTGCTGCCGCCTTGCACGATGGCGGCCGCAAGGATGTCGCGGATGGCCTCGGCCAGCCTGTCATAGCGGGCCCGGCTGATCTTGCCGGCGGCCGTTTTCGGGTTGATGCCGGCGCGGAACAGGCTTTCGCAGGCGTAGATATTGCCCACACCGACGACGATGTCGCCGGCCAGCAGGACTTGCTTGATCGGCGCGCTGCGGTTGCGCGTGGCCTGGTGCAGCAGGGCGCCGGAAAACTTGTCTTCGAGCGGTTCGACGCCCAGGTCGCGCAGCAGCACATGCTGTTCCAGTTCGCCGTCGTCGTGGCCATGCCAGAGGACGGCGCCGAAGCGGCGTGGGTCGTGCAACCGCAGCACGCGCCGGCCCTCCGGCCCGCGCACGACGAGGTCGAAGTGGTCGTGCTTCTTGAGCTCGACGCCTTCCGGCAGCACGCGCAAGTGGCCGGACATGCCGAGGTGGATGATCAGCGTGCCATGTTCAAATTTCAACAGCAGATACTTGCCGCGCCGGCCCGTGCCCAGGATGCGGCGGCCCGCGAGCAGCTCGCGTAAATTCGGCGGAAATGGCCAGCGCAGGCCTTCGCGGCGCAGCACGACGTCTTCGACGACGCGATCCTCCAAATGCGGGGCAACCCCACGCCGGGTGACTTCGACTTCTGGTAACTCAGGCATGTAAGATGGATAACGTGAAATGAATGTAAATTCGTGTTGCAGCGGCGCACGCGCAGCGGGTGCATGGCGTAGAATCGGACAATCTCGATGACGTGGGACTTGCCTTGAAAAACGCTTTCGCCATTGTAACCCTCTCCGCACTGCTGTCGGCCTGTGCCGTGGCGCCCAGGCAGCAGCCGGCCCGGGACCAGTCCGACCAGCCGCTCGCCGCCGCCGAAGCCCGGGACCATCCCGATGCCGGCACCACGAAAGCGGGTGACGAGGACGAGAAACTACCGAACGTCAACATGACGCCATCCATGATGGCCCAGTTGATGCAGGCCGAGATGTCGTTCAAGAACGGCGACTGGCAAGGCCCGTACCTCACGATGATGAGCCTGGCCCAGCAGACGAAGGACCCGCGCCTGGCCAAGCGCGCCGCCGAGATGGCGCTGTCCGCCAAGCAGGCCGACGACGCGCTCGCCGCGGTCAAGCTATGGCGCCAGTACGCACCGGACTCCGAAGAGGCCGGCCAGTACTATCTGGGGCTGGTGATCCTGTCCGACAACCTCGGCGAGGCTGAAAATATCTTGAAACAGCGCCTGGCGGAAGCAACGCCGGCCGCGCGCGGCCTCGTGATGTTCCAGATGCAGCAGCTGCTGCTGCGCGCCAGGGACAAGGATGCCGCCGTCGCCATGCTCGAGCGCCTCGTCGCGCCTTACGGCAACCTGATGGAGACCCACGTCGTGCTCGCGCAGGCGGCGCTGGCGCGCAACGACAAGACCGCGGCCCGGCGCGAAGCCCAGGCTGCGCTGCAGATCAAGCCCGATTCCGAGATCGCCGCGCTGACCCTGGCCCAGGTCAGCGAGGACGAGGGCGGCGCCGTCAAGGTGCTGAAGGATTTCCTGGCCGCCCACCCGGATGCGCGCGACGTGCGCGCCGCGTATGCGCGCCTGCTCGTCAACGAAAAGCAGTACGATGCCGCCCGCCAGGAATTCCTCACGCTCGACAAGGCTCAGCCCGACAACCCCGGCACGCTGTATGCGCTCGGCATCCTGTCGATGCAAATGAACGATGCCCGTACCGCCGAGCAGTATTTCACCCGCTTCGTCGAGCTGATGGAAAAGACGCCGGAAGACGAGCGCGATCCCTCGAAGGCCGTGATGATCCTGTCCCAGCTGGCCGAGGAGCGGGGCGATTACAAGGCCGCGGCCGACTGGCTCGACCGGCTCGACAGCGAAGACCCGAAGGTCCAGTTCGGCGCCGAACTGCGCYGCGCCCAGCTGACGGCGAAGCAGGGCGACGTCGCCGGCGCGCGCAAGCTGCTGGGCACCCTCAAGACGGAAGACAAGACCGGGCAGGCGCAGATCGTGCTCGTGGAAGCGCAAATCCTGCGCGACGCGGGCCAGCCCCAGGACGCGTTCAAGCTGATGGAGCAGGGCATCAAGCGCTTCCCGGATAATATGGATTTCCTGTACGACTATGCGCTGATGGCCGAGAAGATGGGCAAGACGGCCGTGATGGAAAAATCGCTGCGCAAGGTCATCGCCAAATCCCCGGACAATATGCAGGCCTACAATGCGCTCGGCTATTCGCTGGCCGACCGCAACGTGCGCCTGAAGGAAGCCCATCAGTTGATCGCCAAGGCCCTCAAAATGGCGCCGGATGACCCGTTCATCCTCGATAGCATGGGCTGGGTGCAATATCGCATGGGTAAGCTGGACGAGGCCGAGACCCATCTGCGCAAGGCTTACACGCTGCGCAACGACCCGGAAATCGCGGTCCACCTGGGCGAAGTGCTGTGGAAGAAGGGCCGGAAGGACGATGCGCGCAAGCTCTGGCGCGAGGCCCAGGCCAAGGATCCGAAGAACGATGCACTCAAGAGTACGTTAGCGCGCCTGCACCAGACTCTGTGAAACAATGGGTAGGGTGGGCACTCCTGTGCCCACGCGTGAYGTTTGCGATATGTTGGCGTGACGCGTGGGCACGTTCGTATGTGAGGCCACCGGCCTCACATACCCCACCCTACCTTCGCTGACCGGCAAGCGTCCGCCGGTTTATTGAATTTCGCTTATTTCATCCGATGCATCCACTTTCTCGTTTCGTTTCCGCAGTCGCATTCGCCGCCGTCCTGGCCGGATGCGCCACCAACGCCCCGCTCGCCAACCCGACCGCCCAGGTAGGCGCCTACCGCGACACGATCGACCTCGAAGGCAAGCTGTCGGCCAATTACGAGAAGGATGGCCAGCCGCAATCGATCACGGTGAATTTCACCTGGCTGCAGCGCCCGGGCAAAATCGACGTGTCGCTGTTCTCTCCGCTGGGGCAGACGGTCGCGCTGGTCAACGTGACCCCGACGGCCGCCACGCTGACGCAATCCGGCCGCGCGCCGCTGGTCGAAAAGGACATCGATACCCTGACCGCGAAAACGCTGGGCTGGACGCTGCCCGTGAGCGGCCTGCGCGACTGGCTGCAGGGTTATGCCGTCGAGTCCGGCGGCAAGCGCTTCGCCGCATCGCCGGGCCATGACAGCGTGGTCACCAGCGACGGCTGGCGCCTGCGCTTCGTCGAATGGCAGAACGGTCCGGGCGGTCAGCCGATGCCGCGCCGCATCGACGTCGCCCGCGGCGCCACCGGCGGCGGTGGCGAACTGGCGATCCGCATCATCGTCGCACCGGTGGGGGAATCGTGATGCGGGCGTTGCACGACTGCCCGGCGCCGGCCAAACTGAACCTGTTCCTGCACGTCGTCGGCCGCCGGGCGGACGGTTTCCATTTGCTGCAGTCGGTGTTCCAGTTGATCGACCGCAGCGATACGCTGCACTTCGACCTGCGCGACGACAACCGCATCGTGCGCACGACGGATGTGCCGGGCGTGCCCGAGGAGCATGACCTGATCGTGCGCGCATTGCGCGCGCTGCAGGCCGAATACGCGCGCCGCCACGGCCGCCTGCCACCGGGCATCTCCGTGGCCGTCGACAAGCGGCTGCCGATGGGCGGCGGCCTCGGCGGCGGCTCGTCGGATGCGGCCACGGCGTTGATGGCGGCCAATCATTTGTGGCAGGCCGGATTGACGGATGCCGAGCTGATCGCACTGGGCCTGCCGCTGGGTGCCGACATCCCGTTCTTCCTGTTCGGCGAGACGGCGTTTGCGGAGGGCGTGGGCGAGGCGCTGCAAGCGGTGCCGGGACCGGATTGCTGGTACGTCGTCATCGAGCCGGGTGTCGCCGTCCCCACTGTTGCGATTTTCACCGCGCCCGATTTGACAAGAGACACGAAAGCCATCACAATATCGGACTTTTCCAGACGCCACGTCGAATCGAAGGATTTGATTGAATTTGGAAAAAATGATTTGCAGGACGTGGCAACCCGTTTGTTCCCGCCGGTAGCAGAGGCGATCGAATGGTTGGGTGGTTACGGAGCGGCCAGGATGACTGGTTCCGGATCGTGCGTGTTTTGCGCATTTTCCACAGAGCAGGAAGCCGAGCGGGTACTGAAGCAGGTGCCAACCCGGTGGAGAGCGTGGAAAGCAAAAGCGCTGCAACGACATCCGATGAAAATCGCTCTTGCAAATCAATGAGTTGTAGAATAAAATTTTGCCTGTCGACGCATTCGGCGATATAATAATCGAGTGCAGCGACAAGCTGTAAGTTTCAGTGTAGGGGAATCGCCAAGCTGGTTAAGGCACCGGATTTTGATTCCGGCATACCAAGGTTCGAATCCTTGTTCCCCTGCCAAAGTTTCTTTGCCTGAGCTGATGATGACGAGTGCTCCAGCAGGCAGATAAAAATGGAGCCGCCAATGAGCGGCTCATTTTTTTTTGTGGTTCAGCGTTAATCATCCGACGATTAGCTGCTTTTCAAGTTCTTTCAACGCTTCTTACATCTCTGGGACTCCCATGGCTTACGAAAACCTGATGGTTTTTACCGGCAATGCCAATCCGGCGCTAGCAGAAGGGGTCGCAAAAAACCTCGGCATTCCTCTCGGCAAAGCCGTGGTCTCGAAGTTCTCCGACGGCGAAGTCATGGTCGAAATCAACGAGAACGTTCGTGGCAAGGACGTCTTCGTTCTGCAATCGACCTGCGCTCCCACCAATGACAGTCTGATGGAAATCATGCTGATGGTCGACGCTCTCAAGCGCGCATCGGCAGGCCGCATCACCGCGGCGATTCCGTACTTCGGCTATGCCCGCCAGGACCGCCGTCCGCGTTCGGCGCGCGTCGCGATCTCGGCCAAGGTGGTCGCCAACATGCTGCAGGAAGCCGGCGTCGAGCGCGTCCTGATCATGGACCTTCACGCCGACCAGATCCAGGGCTTCTTCGATATCCCGGTCGACAACATCTACGCGTCGCCGCTGCTGCTGGGCGACCTGCAGAAGCGCAACTACGACGACCTGCTCGTCGTGTCGCCGGACGTCGGCGGCGTGGTGCGTGCCCGTGCGCTGGCCAAGCGCCTCGGCTGCGACCTGGCGATCATCGACAAGCGCCGCCCGAAGGCGAACGTGTCGGAAGTCATGAACATCATCGGCGAAGTCGAAGGCCGCAACTGCGTGATCATGGACGACATGGTCGACACCGCAGGTACGCTGACGAAGGCCGCCGAAGTGCTGAAATCGCGTGGCGCGAAGAAAGTCGTCGCATACTGCACGCACCCGGTGCTGTCCGGCCCGGCAATCGAGCGTATCTCGAACTCGCCGCTGGACGAGCTGGTCGTGACCGACACGATCCCGCTGAGCGCGGCCGGCCAGGCTTGCGGCAAGATCCGCCAGCTGACCTGTGCACCGCTGCTGGCCGAGACCTTCAAGCGTATCGTCAAGGGCGATTCGGTCATTTCGCTGTTCGTCGATTAATTTCGCGATATGCATGGTGGGCACGTTTCATTTGAGGCCCCCGGCCCCAAATGCCCACCCTACGGCCGGATGATCATGCCGTAAAAAATGTCGTAGGGTGGGCACCCCGTGCCCACCAAAAATTTGAATTGCCGATCACGGCGCGCAAGGTAAAAACCGGCGCGCCGTTGGCGTATCAAAGCTTCACAGAATTTCTTGAGCGTGCGCGAGTGCGCTCTTTTATCGATGTCCCTGGTCGCGGGGACATCACAACCCGGGCAACCGGGCCGGCAGATGCCGGCATTCGGGCCCAACACAATTGGAGTAACACCATGAAAGTAGTCGCATTTGCCCGCACTCAGCAGGGGACCGGAGCGAGCCGCCGCCTGCGCAACGCTGGCCAGACCCCTGGCATCATCTACGGTGGCGCCGCTGCCCCGGAACTGATCGCCCTGGATGGCAACGCGTTGTTCCACGCGCTCAAGAAAGAAGCTTTCCACGGTTCGATCCTGGATCTGGAACTGGACGGCAAAGCCCAGAAAGTCCTGCTGCGCGACTTCCAGATGCACGCATACAAGCAACTGGTCCTGCACGCTGACTTCCAGCGCGTCGACGCTTCGCAGCCGATCCACACCAAGGTCACCCTGCACTTCGTCAACGCCGAGATCTCGCCGGCCGTCAAGCTGAGCGGCGCCATCGTGTCGCACGTGCTGAACGAACTGGAAGTGTCCTGCCTGCCGGGCCAACTGCCGGAATTCATCACCGTCGACCTGTCGACGCTGGAAGCCGGTCAGTCAATCCACGTGTCGCAGCTGAACCTGYCGGAAGGCGTGACCGTGGTCGCCCACGGCCAGGACCAGACCGTCGCCACCTCGTCGATCCCGCGCGGTGCAGCAACGGCCGAAGCCGCTGCAGAGTAATTCCTGCGCTGACCGCCGGCTCGTCCGGCGGACACCATCAAACCCGTCGCGACGCGAGTCCGGCGGGTTTTTTGTTGGCTAGATCAGGCCCAGGTTCAGCGCTTTCAGCGTGGCTGCGGCGCGCGTCGAACATGCCAGCTTGCGGAAGATGCTTTCCACGTGCGTGCGCACGGTCGACGGGCTGATCTGCATGACGCGCGCTGCTTCCTTGTTGCTTTCGCCCAGGCTGATGCGGCGCAGCACTTCGATCTCGCGGTCCGAGAGCAGGCTCTTGCGGACAGGCGCGGCCGGTCCCGGGGTGCCGGCCGCCGGAGCGCCGGCCGCCCTTAACACGATTCGAATGGCGTCGGCATCGAAGGCGCCGGCCTGCTCCGCCAGCATGCGCGCGGCCTCGTCGGCAGGATAGGCCGGACGCCACGGCCGCGGCATGCACAGTGCCACATAGGCGCACGCGGCCGCCAGCAGGCGCTGCGGCTGCCCGAGCCCGTCGGCGTCGAGGTTGCGGAAATAGCCGCTGCCGTCCAGCCGCTCGTAGGCATGCGAGGCCAGCGCGGCCTCGGCGCGCAGCGCGGGGATCTGGGCGCCGGCGCGTGCGGTCCAGTACGGTACCAGCCGGATCTTTTCCCAGTCGGCCGCGCTGAGCCGGCCATCGCGTTCCCACACCGTGTTCGGCACCGCCGCGCGGCCGATGCCGTGGATGAGGGCGGCGCGGCCCAGGATTTGTTGCTGGGCCGGCGGCAGGTCGGCCAGCGCGGCCGCGGCTTCCACGAGCTCGGCCACGCGACGTGAGTATCCGGTCAGCCATGGCAGCTTCAGTTCGATCATGTCGGCCACGATGCTCAACGGAACACGGCGCGCCAGCATCGCATCGGCCGGCGCCTGCGCGGGCGTCTCCAGTTCGTCCAGCCACGCACGGGCCTGGTCCGTCAGYACATGCACGAGCGATGCCGGATACTTGCGGTCGGCCATCCCCGCGATCATGCGCAACGCCTCGTCCAGGCCGTGCGTGCGCGCGAGAATCTCGAGGTCGCCGGCCAGGCTCGTGGTGAAGACGACCGCCGGGATGGCCGGACCGCGCAGCCGTTCCGGCAATCCATTGCCGTCGTAATGTTCCCAGACATGACGCAAACCGGCCTCGACTTCGGCCGGCAGGCCCAGCAGACRGGCAATGTCTCCCGACACCTCGCAGTGAATGCGCGCCAGCGGCGTCACGCTCGTGACGGTGAGCGGGTGACCGGCCGGCAGCGTGTGCGCGAGCATGGCTTCGCGGCCGCCGACGTCGTCGCCGAGCAGTGTCGCAAAGCCGGACGCGTTCGCCGTGCAGCCGGACCAGCGCAGCAGGGCGACAAGGCGCGCATGACAGCAGGCATCCGGCGTGGCGCCATCCGCTGCCGCCAGGCGCGCTGCGAGCCGTGCCGCGCGGATCGAGCCATCGGTCGACTGGCCCATGGAAAGGTCTCCGACCATGGCCAAGGCCTGGACGGCTTCTTCGACGGTGACGGTATTGTCGATCTGCATCCCGATACTGTAGTGACAATGCCGGGTGGCGGCAAGCGGCGGCCGGCTGTCCGCCCCCATCTTCCGATAGGGATCGGGGTCGGTCGATCGACCGATACCGCAGCCGGGCCTGTCTCTCTACACTGGCTCCATCGACAACCGAACCACGAACACAAAGGAGCCCATCATGAAAGCATCGATTTCCACCCTGAAGCACGGCCTGCGCACCCTGGCGGCGGCCGCCGCCATCGCCGCTGCCGGTACCGGATTCGCCCAGGCCGCCAATGCCGGGCAGCCATCCGTCGTCATCGTCCATGGCGCCTTCGCCGACGGTTCCGACTGGGCCAAGGTGATCCCGCTGCTGCAGGTCAAGGGCATCAAGGTGACGGCCGTCCAGAACAGCCTGACCTCGCTGGCCGACGACGTCGCCGCGACGAAGCGCGCGATCGACAACCAGCCGGGCAAGGTCGTGCTGGTCGGCCACTCCTGGGGCGGGACCGTGATCACGGAAGCGGGCGCCGGCGACAAGGTGGCGAGCCTCGTCTACGTGGCCGCCTTCGCACCGGACGCCGGCCAGGCCACGAGCGACCTCGGCAAGGACCTGCCGCCCGCGCCGGGCATCACCAAACTGGCGGTCGACAAGGCCGGTTTCGCCAGCCTGCCGCCGCTCGTGCTGAAGGAAGACTTCGCCCAGGACGTGCCCGCGCCCCAGGCCGCCGTCATGGCCGCCACGCAGGGCCCGATCGCCGTCAAGGCCTTCGGCGACAAGACGACGGTCGCCGCATGGCGCAAGCATCCGAGCTGGTACATCGTCAGCAAGAACGACCGCATGATCCAGCCCGACCTGGAGCGCCGCTTCGCGAAGGCCATCGGCGCGAAGACGACGGAACTGCCGACCAGCCACGTGCCGCAACAGTCGCGTCCGGTGGATGTCGCCAACGTGATCCTGGAGGCGGTGGCGGCCAGTAAATAAGCAACCAGGCGGATGAGGCGGGCGCCGATGGGCCGGTGCCGGCCGCGACGTGGCGGTCCGCGGATACCGGCGAGCACGGCCGGACGCGTTTATCGTCATCGAACGGGGCAGGACGGTCGCGTTTTCCGCGATAATCGAGCTTTACGCACTGATAGACGCTTTATGCACATCCGCCTGATCGTCGGCCTCGGCAACCCCGGCCCGGAATATGAACAAACCCGTCACAACGCCGGCTTCTGGCTGGTCGACAACCTCGCCAACGCCTTGCCCGGCTGTCATTTGCAGCGCGAATCGCGCTTCAATGCCATGGTCGCCAAGACATCGATCTCGGGCAAGGACGTCTGGCTGCTCGAACCGCTGACCTACATGAACCGTTCCGGCCAGTCCGTGGGCGGGCTGGCGCGCTTCTTCAAGATCGCGCCGGAAGAAATCCTCGTCGTGCACGACGAACTCGACCTGCCGCCCGGCGCCGCCAAGCTCAAGCGCGGTGGTTCCTCGGGCGGGCACAATGGCCTGAAGGACATCACGGCCGCCCTCGGCACCCAGGATTACTGGCGCCTGCGCCTCGGCATCGGCCATCCGCGCACGCTGAACCTGCAGCAGGGCGTCGCCGACTTCGTGCTGCACCGCCCGCGCCGCGAAGAGCAGACCCTGATCGAAGACGCCATCGACAAAAGCCTGCGCATCATTCCGATGGTGTGCGAGGGCAAGATGAATGCGGCGATGATGCAGTTGCATACGGACTAGGCGAGCACGGACGAGATGGTTTGACGAGAGTGGAGCATGAGCAAAGATATTTTTCGATTTCTTTTGAGAGCGTTCGGTTTTTCCATCGTCTTCTGGCTGACGAGCATCGTGTTCATTTCATTCCTCACGGATTGGATGCAACGTGCACCGTCGGGTCAATCCGCTGAGCAGGGTGAGCGGCTGGCGCAGGCCTACGAAGCACAGCTCAAGAGGTCAAGCGAGCAACTTGACGCCGCGGCGACGCAGCGGCGTCGCATGGATGCCTTGTTATCCCAGTGGGAAGAGCAGACCCGCCGTCACGACCTGGTGCTACGCAAGTGGGAGCAGGCGAGCGGCACCGCAGCTGCGCCTGGCCGATCCGGACATTGACACCCGCAGCGTAGGCGGCCGTGCTATGTCGTTTCAGCGCGTGCGGACATCAGATGAGCCCGCGCGCGAGCGCCTTCAACGTGGCGGCCGGTCGCGACCCTGACTCCAGTTTCTGGAAAATATTGTCGACGTGCATGCGTACGCTCGCTGGACTGATGCGCATGGCGCGCGCGGCTTCGCGGCTCGTCTCGCCCTGGCTGATGTGGCGCAGCACTTCCAGTTCGCGCTCGGACAGCAGGCGGTCGCGCACGGGAGAAGAGGGCGCCGGCGCGCGCACCGCGGCGAGGACGGCTTCCACCGCACGCCGGTCGAAGCGTCCGGCGGCTGCCTGTGCCGTCATCAACGTGGATGCCGCCGCCTCGCCATGTGCCGGACGCCATGGACGCGGTGAGCGCAGCGAGACGAACGCGGCGGCCGCTGACAGCAGGCGTTCCTGCATGCCCATCGCATCTCCTCGCGCCTTGCGAAAATAGCCGCTGCCGTCGAGGCGTTCGTAGATGAACGAGGCGAGCGTCGTCTCGCCCTGGATCGCGGGAATCTGCGTCCCCGCGCGCGCCGTCCAGAACGGTACCTTGCGCACCTGGTCCCAGTCGGCCTCGGCGAGCTTGCCCGGGCGCTCCCACACGACGTTCGGCACGGCCACCTTGCCGATGCCGTGCAGCAGGGCGGCGCGTACGAGCGGGCTTTCTTCCAGCGCCAGCATGCCGGCCAGCGAAGCGCTGCGCCGCGCCAGCGCCGCCACGCGGCGCGAATACCCAGTCAGCCACGGCAGTTTCAGCTCGATGACGTCGGCCACGATGGACAGTGCCACGCGCCGGTCGTGGCCGGGATAGTCGGCCGCGCACGACGGTTCATCGAGCATGGCGAGCCAGTCCTGCGCGTGCGGCGACAGGCGCTGGACCAAGGTGGCCGGATACTTCACGCCGGCGCGCTCGCCGATCAGGCACAGCGCGCCATCCGTGCCATGCGCGGGCGCCAGCACTTCCAGGTCGCCAGCGAGGCGCACATAGAACACGGCGCGCGGGATGTTCGGGGCGAACAGCAGGTCCTGCATGTCGCCGCGATGATGGCTGCCGAACAGGTGGCGCAGGCTGTTCTCGACGTCGCCCGGCAACCCGAGCAGCACGGCGATGTCGCCCGCCACTTCGCACTGCATCTGCGCCAGCGGCAGCACGTTGGCGAACGTGAGGGCGCTGTGGCCGGACAGCGTACGCGTGACCATCGCATGCCGGCCAAGGACGTCGTCGCCCAGCAGGTGCGCGAACCCGGCCGCCGTCGCCGTACTGCCCGACCAGCGCAGCAGCGCGACGAGGCGCGTGCTCGTGCAAGCGTCGGCCCCGTCGCCGTTTTCCTCCGCCAGCCGGGCGGCCAGGCGCGCCGTGCGGATGGAGTGATCCGGCGGCAGGCCCATGGACAGGTCGCCGACCATGGCCAGCACCTGCACGGCGTCCTCGACGGTAATGGTTTCATCGGGTTGCATGGCACTAATGTAACGGCCATCACAAGCGTGGACAAGGAGCACGTTTCGTTATGCACCTGCCTATTCAAAAGGCATCGTCCGGACCGGCGTCGCTCACGACCGGACAAAGAAAAAGCCCGCACGAGGCGGGCTTGTCGGCGCTGCGTGGTCCGCGTGACCGGCGCCCATGCTATCTGCGTGGTGCGCACCGTCCGCCGGACCGGACGTCAGATCGCGCGGATATTACTTGCCTTGTCGCCCTTCGGGCTGGAGGCGCGTTCGAACGAGACACGCTGGTTCTCGGTCAGGCTCTTGAAGCCTTCCGACTGGATGTCCTTGAAGTGCGCGAACAGATCGTCACCGCCCGCATCGGGAGCGATGAAGCCGAAGCCTTTGGAGTCATTGAACCATTTCACGATGCCGGTTTGAGTAGCCATTGATTTACATACCTTTGAGATAAATATTGAGAGCGAATGCCCGATACGCACAGGCGAACAAGAGATGTAACAAAGGGGATCAAACAGGAATGCCCGGAAAGGCGAGACGGGAAAGAAACCAGCAATGACGAGAACTTGACGTTGTGCCCGATTGAATATACAGGTCCAGGGCGGATTCACCTAATCATTTCGCGATTTATTTTGCGGGTGTTCTGAATGGCAATCCGGCGAACCAACGCCATATATCGATACGACACCATGAAACCACATATCAGGCGTTATCGACCGGACGACCGCAAGGGCGTGCTGGCCGCATTCCGTTCCAACGTACCGGCGCATTTCCCGGCGTCGGAAGAATCATGGCTGCGTTCCGCGCTGGACGACCCGGACGGCCCGCTGTTCGTCGTCGTGGACGACAGCGGCATCGTCGGCTTCGGCGGCTATGAACTCTCCGAGTTCTATGACCTCGGCACCCTCGTGTTCGGTCTCGTGCGGGCGGACCGCCACGGCACCGGCATCGGCCGCGCCCTGCTGGCCTATCGCCTGCTGCACATGGCCGGCCGCAAGCTGCGGCCCCGCTATGTGACGGTCGATACGCATCCGCATACGGCCGGCTTCTTCCGGCGCTGCGGCTTCGTCGAGATCGCCCGCTGGCCCGCCGGCTACCGTTCCGGACGCGACCGCGTCGACCTGCGCTTCGACCTCACGGACGAGGCCGTGGCCGCGTTGCGCGCGCGCGGGTGGCGCGAGGCGTTTGCGCGAGACGACCGTGCCTGATGTCGCGTCCGGCCTGCCCGACGTGAGGGCGATCCGGGCGAGCAGGTCGCGCCGGATGCGGTCCAGTGCCGGCCGCATGGCGCGGGCGTCGATCGGCGTGCACGTCGCGCGGCCGTGGCGGAACGTCAGGCGGCGCCTGACGAGCACGGCATTGCCCTCGCGTGCATACGTGGCCTGGTAAAAGATCCCGCCCACGATCACGCCGGCCGGCCGGGGCAGCGCGGCGAAGCGCAGGCCTTGCGGCGGGCGTACGCGGATCTCGTCCTCGGCGTCGATGGCCGGGCAGACGAAGTCGTGGTGCCGCTCGCGTTCGCGCAGCAGGTCCGCCACGGCAGCGGTTACGGGGCTCCAGGCGCGGTCGGTGAGCGTGAATGTTGCGCCTGGCCCCAGGCCGCCGGGTTCGACGCTGGTGCCGGACAACGGCAGGCGATAGTCATCGTTGTCGCCGGTGCTGGTGGCCGCCGCGGTAGCGACCGCCGCGGTAGCGACCGCCGCACCTTCATGCATGCCGTCGTGGCGGATCGGATCGTGCAGCATGTGATCGGTGCCGCGTTCGCGGCCGGTCGCCACGTCCGTGTGCGCCAGCGCGCGCAAGGGCTCGGCCAGCGCACCGGATACGGCCTGGTAGCCCGCGAAGCTGCCGCGCCCATCGCGCCGGGCGTCCACCGTGACCACGCTGCGGATCTTTTGCGGCTGCAGCACGGGCGTCATCGCAAAGGTGCCGGTCTTGAGCAGCAGCGCCGGCTTGCCCAGCAGGACCGGCGGCAGGTAGCCGGCCCTGACGGTCGGGACAGCCGGGTCGAGGAACAGGTCCAGCGAGGGCACGTACACGAGCACGTGGTCCAGTACGCCCAGCACCGGCGCATCCGGCAACCGGTAGGCAGTGCCGCCGTTCACGAGGGCCGGCGTGCTGGCGATGCCGGTGGCTGTCAGCAGTGCTTCCAGCAGCGCGGCGTGGTCTTTGCCATCGCCGCGGCGCGTGTCGAGAATGGTGCTGGCGGGATGCGGCACCACGCCGGCCGCGCTGYGGGCACCGACATGGTGGATATTGTTCCGGACCCATTCCGTCAGCGCCAGCACGCGGGCGCGCGCATCCGTCGCCGGCACGGCGGCGGTCAACTGGTGCGCCAGCGCCGCGATGGCCGGAGAGGGCAGCGCCTTGCCGGCCGTCGCTGTGCGGAGAGCGGTGGCGAGGGCTGGATAGTCGGTGAACGTCGAGACGGCCAGGCGCTGCCCGTCGTCGATGACGCTGACCGCATCGGCCTCGACGCGGCCGTTGCCGCCGCCGGCCTGGCTCTCCTGGTAATGCCACTGGTAGCGTCTTCGGCCCGGCGGACTGTCGCCCGGGACTGGGACGAAGCCGACGGCGTCCGCATGCAGCGGCATCGATGCCGGCATGTCGTAGATGACCATCGTGTTCCTGTGGACCTGGAACGGCATGACGGTGAGGCCTTCGAACTGGCCGGGAACGGCGGGCGTGTGGCGCCGGACGACATAGTGCACGACGAGCTGGTCGCCGATCGCCACGTCGCGGAACACGACGGTTCGCGTGCGCGTGCCAGAAAGTATGTCGGCGGTGACGTCATCCTGGATAGCGTCCGGCGGCACCGGCACGCGCCGTCCATCCGGCTTGTGGATGCATGCCTCCACCGACACGATCTCGTCCAGCGTCGCGCTGTAGCGGATGGCGAACCGGCTGCTGTCACGCACGGCATGCTGTCCTGCGATGGTCCGCGCGTCGTCCACCGTGAGCCGGTATGTACCGTCCGGTTCGACCACGTAATGCCGGACGTGGCGTTCGATGACGACCGCCGGGTCCGTGCCGGCGTCGGGGGAAATGCGCGCCCATGCGAGGTCGTACGGCGCCAGGAGCGCCGCGATCATCAGCATTAACAAGGCACAATATCTACTGGTCATGCTGACTCCAGGCATACGGACCGGAAGGGCGACCGGTCCATGTTACGGAGCGCCACCCGTCGTCCCTTGAGCCTACGCAAGCGCGCTCTTCCTGCGATAATTTCGGGATGTGCGCACTGACTTTCCACGCCGGGTCGCTGGCCCTCGCCCAGATCCGCGCGCATGGCCTGCGCGCGCAGGATGTTGCCGTCGTGCCCGCTGCGGCAGGCGGTCCCAAGGGCCTCGTGTTCCGCGCGCTCGACCAATGGGTGTTCGGCGACTGGTTCCCGCGCGCGCCACGTGCTGATGAAGCCGGTGCGCGACATCGCCGGCGCGCCGCCCGGCCATTACTGGGATGGCGGCATCATCGACTACAACCTGGCGCTGCCGTATGCGCGCATGGCGCGACAGGCGTCCAGCGACATCGTGCTGTACCCCCATTTCTCGGAGCACATCGTGCCGGGCTGGCTGGACAAGGCGCTGCCATGGCGCCGTGCCGCGCGCGGACCGAACCGTGGCTGGCTCGACAACGTCCTGATCGTAGCGCCAAGCCATGACTTTCTGACAAAGATGCCTCGCGGCAAGCTCATCGACCGCAGCGACTTCAAGTTCTACGGCCTCGACCACGACGCCCGCATCCGCGCATGGCGCCAGGCGATGGACGAGGGGGAGCGGTTGCGCGATGCATTCGCGGCGTTCGTGGACAAGCCGGACGTCGGGCGGATTCGTCCGCTTTAAGCGACGCGAACCGGCCTCCAAAGCACGAAAAAGGCCTGTTCTGAAGCCGGTTTGCGGTCCTGCCAGGCAAGCGGAGGTACAATACGGGGTTTAGTCAATTCGACCCAGAAAGCTTCCCATGAGTCTCAAATGCGGCATCGTCGGCCTGCCCAACGTCGGCAAGTCCACTCTGTTCAACGCCCTGACCAAGGCCGGCATCCCGGCTGAAAACTACCCGTTCTGCACCATCGAACCGAACGTCGGCGTCGTCGAGGTGCCGGATCCGCGCATCGACCAGCTGTCCGTCATCGTCAAGCCGGAGCGCGTCGTCAAGGCCATCGTCGAGTTCGTCGACATCGCGGGCCTGGTGGCCGGCGCGTCGAAGGGCGAGGGCCTGGGCAACCAGTTCCTGTCGCACATCCGCGAGACGGACGCCATCGTCAACGTCGTGCGCTGCTTCGAAGACCCGAACGTCGTCCACGTGGCCGGCAAGGTCAGCCCGATCGACGACATCGAAGTCATCCAGACCGAGCTGGCGCTGGCCGACATGGGCACCGCCGAGAAAGTCCTGCACCGCGAGCAGAAGAAGGCGCGCGCCGGCGACAAGGACGCGATCAAGCTGTGCGCGATCATCGAAAAGCTGCTGCCGCACCTGAACGAAGGCCAGCCCGTGCGCACGCTGGGCCTGGATGCCGATGAACTGGAACTGATCAAGCCGCTGTGCCTGATCACGGCGAAGCCGGCCATGTACGTGGCCAACGTGTCGGAAAGCGGTTTTACGAATAACCCGCTGCTGGACCAGCTGACCGAGTTCGCCAACAAGCAGAACGCGCCGATCGTCGCGATCTCCGCCGCGATCGAATCGGAAATCGCCAACCTGGACGACGCCGACAAGCAGGAATTCCTGGCCGACATGGGCATGGAAGAGCCGGGCCTGGACCGCCTGATCCGCGCCGCATTTAAACTGCTGGGCCTGCAGACCTATTTCACGGCCGGCGTGAAGGAAGTGCGCGCCTGGACCGTGCCCATCGGCGCCACCGCGCCGCAGGCGGCTGGCGTGATCCACACGGACTTTGAACGCGGCTTTATTCGTGCGCAGACCATTTCCTTTGATGACTACATCACTTACAAGGGCGAGACCGGTGCCAAGGAAGCGGGCAAGATGCGGGCGGAAGGCAAGGAATACATCGTCAAGGATGGGGATGTGTTGAACTTCCTGTTCAACGTCTAAATGCCGACGAGGTGGGCAGACGCTCGGGGTCAAGCGCTCAACGTCGAGGTCTTCGCCCGCCCTCAGTTCGCACCGCTGGTCGCGCATGCACGGACCTGTTCCGTAAGGTTTCGTAAAGCTGCGCGGGGCCCAGCAGGATGTTGCGCAGTCCTTCGTGGCCCTGTTCCGAACCCAATGCCCGGGTGCTCATTGCTTGGTGAGCGTTCAGTCTTGAGGTCGGGTGAATTCGCTATCTGCTCGTTGCTGTTGCTCGCGGCTGGACGGTCGCCCTTTTACTGAGCAATTCACACTGACGTTATCAATTTTGCGCCGCATTCGGTCACGTCCGCGTCGTATGCATAGGGCTTGCCTTCGTGTCGTGCCCCCGCGCCATCAGGCTTGATCGCAAAGTTTCCCTTGCACTTCGGGCAATGCGTCATGTCTCCCTGAAGTGCTGCGCCGACGCCCATCACGGTTGTGCCTGAGGATGCACTGATGACCTGGCCACCGTGATCGGTTTTGTCGTTGAGGCGAATTACGCCGCGTCCTTGATGTTTCATGTTGCTCCAGTCGTTCTTGAGTAGAGAGTGTGATTCGATAGTCATCGGCCTGCAGTGACGGTATCGGTTTTACCCGGCGGTATGAAATACGAGCCGTCCGGAGCGCCCGGCACCTTGACCCGGAACTTCAGGCCGGAGAGGAGCTTGTCCCATAGGGCGACCGCTTCGTCATCACTGAGCGATGCGGATTTGGCGGCTCCGACAGTGTTATGTTCGACCTTCGTGTACATCTGCGCGCTAAACTCGGAGGGGTTGGCAACATCTCTCGGTGTGCCAACCAAGGCCCATTCGAAATCGTGCGTGCCATCTTTGCGTCTGATCAGCGATTCCTCGCCGTGCCAGTGGTGAACGTCGCGTTTTCCTTCCCTTAGGACGGTACGGTTGGGGTAGTGAATACCCTGATCATCTTGTGCCTCCTTGATGCGGGCGAGCAGAGAAAGTTTCGGTCGTTGGATTTTTTCGAACTCTTCGGGGGAATAGTCTCCGTATGCGTTCTTATTCGAACTTATTGAAAAACTTACATCTGGTAGGCTTGGGATTACGATTCCTATGTTGACCATCTCTTGATCTTTGTAATCGGTACCGGTCATAAAGCCATGTTGGATGCAATAACCTGGTTCAATGGGAACTTCATCTGGCGTGCGCAGGCGTAGGCTCTTTGCTCGCATCGCCTCCCTGGATGCCGCAGTTTCTTCCGTCTCGCCATTTTCAATTGCGCCGCCGAGAACGAACGTTAGATCTCCCTTATTGATATAGGTGTTAAAGAAATAAAGTCCCAATGATTTTGCATTTTTTCCGGGGTAATATCGGATTTGCCAGCTGTTTTTGATTGGGCCTGCATGGTTATATGTAATCTCTACAGTTTTATCGTCCTCTTTTAGCTTGGTAATATCGTCATCAATTAGCTGTATTACTGCATTTAAGTCGCCAGGAAACGAATCGATATCAGAAGGAAAGGATGCGCTTCCCCATACGAGTTGCGCCTCCACGGGAATTTCCAAAGCATAGCGGCCGAAGCAGGCGAGCTTGGTTTTTGAGAAAATTTTGCTTAAGCGGGAGCTGAGTTGTACGGGTTCAGGCACGGCTTTCTCCTTATAGGAATGGTTGGGCGAGCAGGCTTGTAACCAAACTATAAATGATAAAGCTGCCCAATTCTTTGCGTATCTCGATGATATGCTCATATCTCACTCCCATTTCGCCGTCTTGGATATTTTGACGATCGAATAAAGCATGGATGCCAGAACTTTTGGATCCGAATAGCTCGCTTGATGCTCGTAACTTTCGCCTTTTATTTCACCATGCACGAAGAGATTGCCTCTGATTAGCCGCGCAGAACGTTCTGAAGGAACGGTCTCATCGCCGGGCGCGTTGGGATGCTGTAACAACACGAATAATTTTTGCTCTCCTGCCTGAACTGTAAGCTTGCCTTTGGCATCATCAGCCAGTAGCTTCCAAGTTTCAGGAGGTGGTAGCAGCGTACGCACTTTGCCGGGCTGCCATAGGAAATCTTGTGTTTTAAAGACAACTTCGCCGTATGTGACGCGCTCGCGGGAGGCGCAGAAGCTCGCGTAGCAATGGTTTGGGTGAAAGGTATTTTCGATGGACTGAAGAAAGTCAGCTGCATTTTTTAAACGCCTTTGTACGTTTTCTAAGCCACCACCCTTCGCCTTTTGAATATTGGCAGGATTAACCCATTTGGGATTGATTAGGCGCCACCAAGCGTCTTCGGATTGCAGGTAAATACTCTCAAGCGCCGTCTCATCATTGCGTGGCCAACTCCAAAGTGTCTTGCCTGATTCGTCTATTACCTTCAGCCAGTCTTTCCCGTACGCGGCGCCGGGCAGTAATTCCAATGGTGCGGGTGTATTGGCAAGGATCGCGGTTGCATGCTCACCGTTGATGGCTATGACCTTGGCCCCTATTTCTGCTAATTTCCCTGGTTTATCTTGAAAGCCAAATCGCATCCTCTTGTACGCGCTTCCAGCTCCCATTGTGGGCATTACATTGTGATATATTCCTAACACTTTGATGTTTTTGTCGTTTAGCATATTGCCGTAATCAGCGTGAAGTAGCGCGCGAGCGACAAGTCCCCCCATACTATGGGTTACAATAATTACTTCGTCACATCTGAACCCACGTTGTTGGTAGCCCTTCACTAATCCACGAATGCGTTGAGCGATTACACTCGCAGACTTTCCGTTGCTTTGCAGGAAGTTGTAGCCCATCGCATGAACTGGGTACCAACATTTAGAAATTTTTCTAATATCGCATTCGTCAATTGCAGTTCCGGAGTCGGCGCCAAGATGTTTCGGGTCTTCCAGGAGTAATTCAGAAATGTGCGGATATTTCAAATATGACCTATCCAAAGGTGCCCCGGTGATCGGATGTGTCGGATTCTTTTGCCAGCACGGGTTGAGCTGCTTAGGCATGATCATATTGTTCAGAAAGTACTCGGTCGTTTGCAGCATTTCTCCATACGAGCCGGCAAACAGAACCTCGCTCCAGCCTCTCCAGCGGGCGACTTGTGCAGGCGTTGCTTGTGAGCTTTTCTTACCTTGATTGTTGCCGGAGGACGGGAGGCTTCCGATCAGTGGTGGAATCGGCGGGAGTGAGTCCGGCACATTGTTATGTCGAGCATCAGCGGCCAGTGTTTCCTTTCCATCTGGATCGAAACGACTGTTGCTTTCCGTGTAATGATAGTATTCGACTTCTGTCTCGTTCGGATCAAAGACGAGTTGGCGCTGTGCTGGTGTTGCGTTCTTGAACCAGTTCCCCATGCCATTACCGCCTAAAACATCCAATTGGCCGGTGGCAGACAGAAGGTCATCAGGACGCCAGGCACGGTTATCGGTGCGATTCAATTCTTTGTTGTTTTGGCGCTTCTTGCTCATGCGCAAATTGCTCCCCATGACACCCGGCAAGAAGATGACCGGAATTACCTTCCCGGGCGGCACTGCCACATCATGCCGGACAGTGTCCCCAACTTCAGTCATGTTGACCGTGTATTCAGCCCAGCCGCCAACACCTTGAGTAAAATGCCCCTGATGGTTGCCGCGTTCGTTGAGATTGTTTTTATCGCTCACGGCAGTTCACCTTTCCATCGGATCGTATAGCTGTCTAACCCTGTTCCTTTTTGTACCCCGGTGCTGCCGTCGGTACTGGTTTTGGCATTCATGACGGTGCCGTCGTCTCGTACGAGTTCGTAGGGAATGTCTTTTGCCGGTTTGCCGTCCACTTGAAGGAAGTTGACTTCCTGGTCGAAGTGATAACCGGAGATCTTCTCGTTCAGGGACTGAGAGACACTCTTTGGAGGAAGCGTTTCCAGATTGCCGTGAAAAAGCACAGGCGACGAGGTGAAGAATTGCGTTTGATCGCTGATCTCGAGCATGTGGCCTCCGCCGTGCAGCCTCACGCCTTTCTTGCCCCGGATTTCGACCCAGTCTGATTCGCTCAGAAGCTTCAACACCTTGTTGGCAATAACCTCTACGTCATCGTCTTGCGCGTGCATGGTTACCTTGCCGGCAGCAGCGATCAGCTTCATCCCAGCCTTGTGCACGAACAGCCGGAACGTCTTGCCGACGCTGGCAAACACACCGTCAACGCTGGCAATCGAGAGGCTTTTGCCGCTAGTAATGGCGGTATGGTGGCTGCTGGCGATATGGGTGGATTGCGCCGAGCTGAGTTCGATACCAGCCGGGCTCGCGACCACCAAGTGCGGCTCGGCCAATTCCGGAAACTCGCCCTTGCCGCCGCCCCGGATACCCTGGTTCTGGGCTTTGAGGTCTTCGACGGCGTCCGCTTGCTGGGGGGCCTGCTTCTCCTGCGCGCCATAGTGCTGCGCCAGCCCGGTCAATTGCTCCTGCAGCTCGGCGGCAGTCGACAGCCGCTGGATCGTCTCGCCCATGTCCTTGATATGGGAGGCAGCGTTCGTCCGTGCTTCCGTGGTGATGAGCATGCCCTGGCCGGCTCGCGCCACACCTACGGCGTTGGTGGCTAATTCCCACCCTTCGCCGCGCGGGTCTTTTCTTCCGGACGTGTCGTCGATGCGGGCGATATGCCCAAGCGACAGCTGACTGCACTGATGATCGCTCTTCAGCTGCGCCTGGATCTTGCCGGCCGTATCGTCAAGTATCAGGTGATTGCCACGCCTGCCGGCTTCCCCCAATTCGCGACTGCGCACACCGCTTAGCGCCCGCTGCTCCGGCAGCTTCCAAGACGGCATATGGGTGTAGTTATGTAGCCCACCCAGAATCACCGGATGGTCGATGTTCCCGTCGAGATAGACCACCGCCACTTCCTCCCCAACCCGTGGCAGCCGAACGTTCCCGAATTCGCGCCCCGCGCCCGGCGACATCACGCGCAGCCAGGGCGAACTGTTCTCGTCGTACTTGCCCAGCCGATCCCAGTGAAACTGGACTTTCACGCGGCCATAACCATCCGTATGGATCTCGGTACCTTCCGGCCCGACCACGATGGCCGTCTGGATGCCGGGATAGGTGCAGGGCTGGCTGTTGTAGTGCCGCCCCGGCCGCCACTGGATGTCCTTGCGCACGCACCGGAATGTGTTCCCGTAATGCGACGGCGCACCTGGCCCGGCCTGGTAATTGTTGCTGGCCTCATGGTCGACGGACAGGATCAGGTAGTGGCGGTTGCGGATGCTGGGCTTGGCCGGCTCGCCGCGCTTGGGCGCACGCAGCCCGGCGCTGAAATGGCCGCCGAGCTTGAAGAACCGGCCCGGCTGGGCGGTACGATCGTTGCCGCGGGCTTCGAAAGTCTGCGTGTTCGCGTCACGCTCGCCCATGCGCTGGTAGGCGAGCTTTTCGCCGTCGTCACGGGTGCGGAAACCGTACGAGCCCGTATTCTCGTACACCTCGTATGGATAGACGTCGCCCTGCTCGTTCAGCGACTGGGCGCTCGACCGCTGCACGACCGGATTCTTGTAGTCGAAGCTGGCCAACGTCACCCGGCCGGAGCCGAGGCGGCGCACGGCGGTCCATTCGCGGATGCCGTCCTCTTCAAGCGAGCCGGCCTTGTCGCGGAACGGGATGGTTCCGGAATCGTCGATCCCGGTCGGATCGATGGGCTGGACGAGGTAACTCTTATCGTAGAGCCAGAGCGTGTGGCCGTCCTCCCGGTGCTCGTAGTGGTAGGCCAGGCCAAGCGCTTCCCAGCGGCGGTGCAAGTGGTTGTAGTCGGTCTCGTCGTACTGGTTCGCGCAGGTCATCCGCGGAAACTCGTCAACGATGTGCGTACGCCAGTCGGCCTGGCGGTAATGGGCGAACGTGAGTTCGGTCAGTTCGACGACGCTTTTGCCGTGGAACGAGACGTTGTCCTTGCGCAGTTTGGCGAACGCCAGCCAGGGTTCCAGCACCATGTGATAGAACGCGAAGCCGCCGTCGGCGCGCACGAACCGGAACTCGGTGACGTAGCCGTTGAAGTGGCGCAGCGAGCCGTCTTCGCGCACGAGGGAGATCGTCACCATCCTGCCCATCATGGCCTTCAGCGGAATCTGGGCGTCGTCCGATAACAGTTCGGACTCGACGCGGAAGCAGCGCGAGACTTCCTCGTGCGCGCGCAACCGGTTCGGCAAAAGAATGCGGTCGGGGCCATCGTCGCTGGGGAAGTGCATGCGCAGCAGCCGGTCGTGCTGCGCATCGTAGCTGAATGCCGACCGTGCGGCACCCGCCGCGATCGCTTGGCTTTCGCCCATGTGTTGTCTCCGATGGGTTCTCTAGGATTAGAATTTCCATCGGTTAAGGTAACCAATCAGTCTTGGGCGATCTTGATAAGAAGCAAGAGTCAGGACTCTGCTTTTGCCGGGGGTGCAGGCCGGCCGATACCAGCCCGGCTACCTCTCCATATCCCCCAAGTCATCGCTCCGCTGCTGCACAAACCCCTCAAACACCTGCGCCAGAAACGCAACCAGCGTGCGCACCTGCGCCGATTGATGCTGATGCTGCGGATAAATCGCATAAATATCGGCATCGGGCGTACGGTACTGCGGCTACACCTGCACCAGCCGTCGACTCTCGAGATAGCGCTCGATATCCCATTCCGCGCGCATCAGGATGCCATGGCCGTCGAGCGCCCGGTTGACGGCAATTTCTCCATCGTTCGTCGTCAGGTTGCCGAGCACCTTGACCATCTCTTGCGACGCACTCAGCAACTGATCCAGAGCGGCAATCTCTCCCAGTATCCGCCGGGCGTGCTCGAGCAGCACCTCCCCATCCGGCGTGAGGCTCATGCGCCGCGTGGTGCGGTTCACCAGCGGCACGCCCAACCGGGATTCCATCTGCGACAGGCGCTTGCTGACGGCAGCCGGCTTGCT
Organism: Massilia sp. P2_C2; assembly: GCF_056404615.1. Lineage (NCBI taxonomy): Bacteria > Pseudomonadati > Pseudomonadota > Betaproteobacteria > Burkholderiales > Oxalobacteraceae > Massilia > Massilia sp. P2_C2. The sequence continues at coordinate 25,727 of NZ_JBFUDR010000013.1, forward strand.
GACGGCAGCCGTACTGATGCCCGGTTCGCGCGCCGCGCCACTGAGGCTGCCGCACGTGCCCAAGGAAACGAAAAAACTCATTCCGCCGGTTGTACGCCACTGCTCATCCACATTCTTAACTTGAGGTTAAGGACAGATTGAGTCTGTCCACCATTTCCGCCTCCGTCCAGCGCATAGAGTGGGGGATGGCTTCACTTAACCAGACAGGAGATAGGAATATGAAGACGTACCAAATCGCGACGATCCCCGGCGACGGCATCGGCAAGGAAGTGGTCCCGGCAGGCCGCGAAGTGCTGGAGGCGCTGGCCGCAGGCAGCCGCAAGTTCAAGTTCGCCTTCGAAGACTTCGACTGGGGCGGCGATTACTACCGCAAGCACGGCGTCATGATGCCGGCGGATGGCCTCGACGCCCTGCGCAACAAGGATGCCATCCTGTTCGGCTCGGCCGGCGACCCGGACATCCCCGACCACATCACCCTGTGGGGCTTGCGCCTGAAGATCTGCCAGGGCTTCGACCAGTACGCCAACGTGCGTCCGACCCGCATCCTGCCGGGCATCGACGGTCCGCTGAAGCGCTGCGCGCCGCAAGACCTGAACTGGGTCATCGTGCGCGAAAACTCGGAAGGCGAGTATTCGGGCGTCGGCGGCCGCGTGCACCAGGGCCACCCGATCGAGGCCGCCACCGACGTCAGCATGATGACCCGCGTCGGGGTCGAGCGCATCCTGCGCTTCGCGTTCACACTGGCCCAGTCGCGGCCGCGCAAGCAGCTGACCGTCATCACCAAGAGCAATGCGCAGCGTCATGCCATGGTGATGTGGGACGAGGTGGCGGTGCAGGTGTCGCAGGACTTCCCCGACGTGAAGTGGGACAAGGAGCTGGTCGACGCGGCCACCGCGCGCATGGTCAACCGTCCGGCCACCCTGGACACCATCGTCGCCACCAACCTGCACGCTGACATCCTGTCCGACCTGGCCGCCGCGCTGGCCGGCAGCCTGGGAATCGCACCGACCGGCAACATCGACCCGGAACGTCGCTACCCGTCGATGTTCGAGCCGATCCATGGCTCCGCCTTCGACATCATGGGTAAAGGACTGGCCAATCCGATCGGCACCTTCTGGTCGGTCGTGATGCTGCTCGAGCACCTCGGTGAACACGAGGCGGCGCAGCAGGTGATGCGCGCCATCGAAAGCGTCACCGCCACGCCCTCGCTGCATACCCGCGACCTGGGCGGCACCGCCACCACGGCGGACGTCACCCGGGCCGCGTGCGCTGCCCTGGACAGCGAACAGCGCGCCGCCGCCTGACGGCCTGGCGAAACCGCAAAACGTTTCGGTGTAACGATATGGGTACCAAGCATATGATCAAGGGACGCGAGCGCGCATTGCTGAAGGCGATGTTCGACGCCGCCATCGCGGCAGCCCAGCCCGATAAATGCATTCCATCGCATCTGCCGGCGCCGCCGCGCGGGCGCCTCGTCGTGATCGGCGCGGGCAAGGCATCGGCGGCGATGGCGCGGGCGGTGGAACGTCACTACCCGGGCAGGCTGGAGGGACTGGTCGTCACGCGCTATGGTTATGCGGTGCCGTGCGAGCGCATCGAGATCGTCGAAGCGGCCCACCCGGTGCCCGACGCGGCCGGAGAAAAAGCGGCGGCGCGCATGCTCGAACTGGTGCGCGGATTGAGCGCCAACGACACGGTGCTGTGCCTGATCTCCGGCGGCGGCTCGGCGCTGCTGCCGCTGCCGCTGGACGGCATCACGCTCGCGGACAAGCAGGCCGTCAGCCGCGCGCTGCTGGCGTCCGGCGCCAGTATCGGCGAGATGAACTGCGTGCGCCGTCACCTCTCCGCCATCAAGGGCGGGCGGCTGGCCGCGGCCTGCCACCCGGCGCATGTGGTGACCCTGCTGATCTCGGACGTGCCCGGCGACGAACCGTTCGATATCGCGTCGGGGCCGACCGTCGCCGATCCCGGCACGTGCCGCGATGCCCTCGAGATCGTGCGCCGCTACGGCATCGCGCTGCCGCCCAACGTCAGGCAGGTGCTCGACAGCGGGGCCGGCGAATCGGTCAAGCCGGGCGATCCGCGCCTGGCCGGCCATGAAGTGCGCTTCGTGGCGACGCCGCAGATGGCGCTGGAGGTGGCGGCCCGCTTGGCGGAGGCGGCGGGCGTCGCCGTCCACATCCTCGGCGACAGCCTGGAAGGAGAAGCGCGCGACGTTGGCAAGGTCATGGCCGGCATGGCGTTGCAGGTCGCCAGGCGCGGGCAACCTTTTCGTTCTCCCTGCATCCTGCTGTCGGGTGGCGAAACGACGGTCACGGTGCGCGGCCAGGGCCGCGGCGGCCGCAATGTCGAATTCCTGCTGGCCGCCGCGATCGCGTTGCGGGGCGAGCCCGGCGTGTACGGGCTCGCCGGCGATACCGATGGCGTCGACGGGCAGGAGGAAATCGCCGGCGCCTGGTTTGCTCCCGACACCCTGCAGCGGGCCTTCGACCTGGGCATCCGGCCCATGCAAAGCCTGGACGGGAACGACGGCCACGGCTTTTTCCAGGCGCTCGGCGACTCGGTCGTCACCGGTCCGACGCTGACCAATGTGAACGACTTCCGCGCCATCCTGGTTACAGGTGAGCGCTGCCGCCAACATTAAATTTCTGTAATGAAGGTGAAATATTTGTCAACTAATCTCCGGGCATCCCGCGCCACAAGCGCGTTCCCGTGAATGAATCTGGAGAGTTGACGCATGAACCCGAATCCCGACCTGTCCCGCCGCCGCCTGCTTCGCCTGATGGGCGCCACCCCGATGCTGCCGCTGGGCGCCGGCGGTGTCGCTGCGCTGCTGGCCGGCTGCGGCGGAGGCAACGATACCCCGACGAGCACCGCGGCGACGCCGGCCGTGACCCTCGCGAGCGTATCGTTCGGGTCGATGACGGCGCCCACGCTGGCCGCCGCGGCCGCGATGGCCACGACGTCGGTCGGCTCGACGATGACCGTCAACTTCAGCGACAGCAGCAAGCTCGATTTCAAGCTGTCCTATCAACCGTTCTTCATCACGGGCGACATGGTCTCGAACGGCAGCGGCGGCACCATCCTCGCCGGCGGCTACTACGACATCAACAACCAGCCGATCATCGACACGACTGTCGCCGGCAAGGAGCGTCAATTCTTCTCCGACTCGCCGGACGGCACGTCGCTGCTGACGGTGCCGAACGCGAACGTCGCCGGCGTGAAGGGCAACCCGGTGTTCGCCGTCGTGCAGTTCGAGTACACGACGTGGGCACAGGACGGCAAGACCGACATGTACGGCAGGCTGCCGTCGCCGATCGCCGTGCTGTCCCTCGACCAGGACAAGACCACCGGCAAGCTGACCCTGGTGAAGTACCACAACGTCGACACGTCCAGTGTGAACGGCCTGTGGATCACGTGCGGCGCGAGCCTGTCGCCGTGGGGCACGCATCTGTCGAGCGAGGAATACGAGCCGAACGCCTACCTCGCCGCCACCGATGCCCAGTTCAGGGCCTTCAGCAAGAACCTGTATGGTGACGAGACGAAGGCGAACCCGTACAACTACGGCCACCTGCCGGAAGTGACGGTCAATCCGGACGGCACGGCATCGATCAAGAAGCACTACTGCCTGGGCCGCATCTCGCACGAGCTGGTGCAGGTGATGCCGGACAACCGTACCGTGATCATGGGCGACGACGCCACCAACAGCGGCTACTTCGTGTTCGTGGCCGACAAGGAGAAAGACCTGTCGGCTGGCACGCTGTACGTGGCCAAGGTCGGCGCCGGCTTCTCGCTGGACCCGGCCGCCACCGCCGCGCCGCTCACGTGGATCAAGCTGGGTGCCGCCACGAGCGCCGAGATCCGCTCGCTGGCCGCGTCGCTGAAACCGGCCGACATCATGGACGTCAAGACCACCGACCCGGCGGACGCCAGCTACACGAAGGTCACCGCCAACGGCCGCATCGAGTGGATCAAGCTGAACGCCGGCATGGAGAAGGCGGCCGCGTTCCTGGAGACGCACCGCTACGCCGCACTCGTCGGCGCGTCGATGGGCTTCACGAAGATGGAAGGCACCACCGTCAACATCAAGGACAAGATCGCCTATTCGGCCCTGCAGAATTGCCAGAGCTCGATGGTGGCGGGGAATGCGCTGAACGTGCCGGGCAACGGCGTCTCGATCCCGAAGGCCCTGGTCGCCGGTGCCGTCATGATGCTGAACCTGAAGGGCGGCCAGAAGGACACGGCGGGCAATGCCATCAACAGCGAGTGGATGCCGGCCGACACGAAAGCCCTGCTGGTGGGCGAGGACACGGCCGCCGACGCGCTCGGCAACACGGCGAACCCGGACAAGGTGGCCAACCCGGACAACCTGAAGTTCTCGGAAAAGATGCGTACCTTGTTCATCGGCGAGGACAGCAGCCAGCACGTGAACAACTTCCTGTGGGCGTACAACGTCGACACGAAGCAGCTGTCGCGCCTCCTGTCGGTGCCGGCCGGCGGCGAGTCGACGGGGCTGCACGCCGTCGACGACGTCAATGGCTGGACCTACATCATGAGCAATTTCCAGCATCCAGGCGACTGGGGTGGCATCCACGCCAATGTCAAGGGGACGCTCGATCCGCTCATCAAGGCCAATTACAAGGACAAGTTCGGGGCGGCGGTGGGTTACCTGACCGGGGAGCTGGCGCAGTTCAAGCTCGCCAAGGCCTGATAGGACGTAGGGTGGGCACCCCTGTGCCCACGCGTGATGTTTGCGTCATGTTGGCTTCCGCGTGGGCACGGGGTGCCCACCCTACGTTGACGCGTCGCCGATTATTAAAACAACCCGACGAATTCCCGCGCCGCCGAATACGGATCCGGTGCCGCCACGACGCTGGTGATCGCCGCCACCATGTCGGCCCCGCGCGACACGAGCGGCCGCGCGTTCTCCGTCGTCATCCCGCCGATCACCACCACCGGTACGCACAGCGTGGCCTTCGCTTCGAGCACGATGTCCGGCGGCGTCGTCACCGCATACTTCTTCACGGTCGACGGATAGAAGCCGCCGAACGCGACATAGCTCGCGCCCGCGTCCTGTGCCTGGCGTGCCAGTGCCAGGTCGCCGTAGCACGATGCACCCACGATCTTGTCCGGGCCGACGGCACCGCGCACGGCGGCCAGCGGCGCGTCCGTCCCGCCCACGTGCACGCCGTCGGCATCGAGCTCCGTGCACAGCAGCACGTGGTCGTTGATGATGAGCGGACGGCCGTGGCGCCGGCACAGGGCGAGCAGGGCAGCGGCCTGTTCGCGGCGCAGCGCCGGGCCAGCATCCTTGTGGCGGTACTGGATCAGCGCGGCGCCGGCGCGCAGCGCCTGTTCCGTCACGTCCAGCAAGCGGTCGGTGTCGTCCCAGTTCGGGGTCACCAGGTACAAACCTCGCATGGGGTCTCCTGTCAGGGTTGGATGCGGCGCGGGATGCGCTGGCCCGGCGCGATCGCGTACGCATGCGCGAGCGTCCGGTCGCAATAGCGCTGGCCCAGTTCGAGGGCCTGCGCCATCGTGTCGCCCAGCGCCAGGCGGGCCGCGATGCTGGAGGCCAGCGTGCAGCCGCTGCCGTGGAATTCGCCGCGCAGGCGCGGCCAGCGCCATTCGCGCGTGCCGGTGGCGCTTAGCCAGCGGTTGACGACGTCGGGGCCGTCCGCATGGCCGCCGGTGACCAGCACGTGCGGGCAGGGCAGTTCGGTGCCGGTCTGGCCGACGCCCAGCGCGGTCGCTTCCGGCAGGTTCGGCACGAGCAGCGTGGCGACGGCCAGCAGCGGCGCCAGCGCGGCAAGCGCATCGCCGCGGGCGAGGCTGTCGCCGCGGCCGCTGGCCAGCACCGGGTCGAGCACGACGGGCAGCCCGGGCCGCTGCGTGCGCAGGATCCGCACGATGGCGGCGATGGCCTCGGCGTTCTCGCGGCTGCCGGGAATGCCGATCTTGACCGCGCGGATCGGCATGGTTTCGGCCAGCACGGCGGCCTGGCGCAGCAGCAGGCCGCCGTCGACGGGCACCACCTCGCGCACGCCGTTGTTGTCCTGGACCGTGAGCGCCGTCACCAGCGGCAGCGCGTGCGCGCCCTGGGCGCCGATCGCTTCGATGTCGGCCTGGATGCCGGCGCCGCCCGACGGATCGAGGCCGGCGCACACGAGCACGCAGGGACGCTGGCCGATGTCCATCAGATGCGGCCCGCCATCGGTGACGACGGCGACGCCGCGAAACGGCGCGCCATGCGGCCCGCCAGATACGCTTCGCGTCCCGCTTCCACCGCCATGCGCATCGCGCCGGCCATGCGCACCGGATCCCTGGCGCCGGCGATGGCGCTGTTCATCAGCACGCCGTCGCAGCCCAGCTCCATCGCGATGGCCGCGTCGGATGCCGTGCCGACGCCGGCATCGACGATCACCGGGACCTGCGCCTGTTCGATGATCAGCGAGAGGTTCCACGGATTCAGGATGCCCATGCCGGAACCGRTCAGCGACGCGAGCGGCATGATCGCGGCGCAGCCGATGTCTTCCAGCATGCGCGCCTGGATCGGGTCGTCGCTGCAATAGACCATCACGTCGAAGCCGTCGCGCACCAGTTCGCGCGCGGCGACCAGCGTCTCCGGCATGTTCGGGAACAGCGTCTTCTCGTCGCCCAGCACTTCCAGCTTGACGAGCTTGTGGCCGTTCAGCAGCTCGCGCGCCAGCTGCAGCGTGTAGACGGCGTCCTTCGCGTTGTAGCAGCCGGCCGTGTTGGGCAGGATCGTGTAGCGCGACGGCGGCACCACGTCCAGCAGGTTCGGTTCATTGGCGTGCTGGCCGATGTTCACGCGGCGGATCGCCACCGTGATGATGTCGGCGCCCGACGCTTCGGTCGCTGCGCGCGTCTGTTCCAGATCGCGGTATTTGCCGCTGCCCACCAGCAGGCGCGAGTTGTATTCCTTGCCGGCGATGGTGAGCGGCCGGTCCGCAGTTGTCGTTGCCATGTTTTGCTCCATATCGTTGAGGTGGCAGCTGCGGGTCAGCCGCCGCCGATGGCGCGCACCACGTCCACGCGGTCGCGCGCCTGCAGGGGCGTCTCGCGCCAGCRCTCGCGCGGGACGACCTGGCGGTTCACGGCCAGCGCGAGCTTCTGTCCCGCGAGGCCCAGCGATTCGACGAGGTCGTGCAGGCTGGTCGCTTCCGGCAGCGCGTGTGCGGCGCCGTTCAGTTCGATTTCCAGCACGGCGTCACTCCTTGTGATACAGCTCGGCGCCGCGCTTCATGAACTCGACGGCCTTCACCTGCATGCCCTGCTGCAGCGCGGCGCTTTCGGCGATGCCCTGGCCGGCCGCGTAGTCGCGCACTTCCTGCGTGATCTTCATCGAGCAGAAATGCGGGCCGCACATCGAGCAGAAGTGCGCCACCTTGGCGGAGTCCTTCGGCAAGGTCTCGTCGTGGAAGGCGCGCGCCTTGTCCGGATCGAGGCCGAGGTTGAACTGGTCTTCCCAGCGGAATTCGAAGCGCGCCTTCGACAGCGCGTTGTCGCGGATCTGTGCTCCCGGATGACCCTTGGCCAGGTCGGCCGCATGCGCCGCGATCTTGTACGTGATGATGCCGTCCTTGACGTCGTTCTTGTCCGGCAGGCCYAGGTGTTCCTTCGGCGTCACGTAGCACAGCATCGCGGTGCCGTACCAGCCGATGTTGGCGGCGCCGATGCCGGACGTGATGTGGTCGTAGCCGGGGGCGATGTCGGTCGTGAGCGGGCCGAGCGTGTAGAACGGCGCTTCGTGGCACTGTTCCAGCTGCAGGTCCATGTTTTCCTTGATCAGCTGCAGCGGCACGTGGCCCGGGCCTTCGATCATCACCTGCACGTCGTGCTTCCACGCGATCTGCGTCAGTTCGCCGAGCGTCTTCAGTTCGGACAGCTGGGCTTCGTCGTTGGCGTCGTAGATCGAGCCGGGACGCAGGCCGTCGCCGAGGCTGAACGCGACGTCATAGGCCTTCATGATTTCGCAGATCTCTTCGAAATGCGTGTACAGGAACGATTCCTTGTGGTGGGCGAGGCACCACTTGGCCATGATCGAACCGCCGCGCGAGACGATGCCGGTGAGGCGGCTTGCGGTCATCGGCACATAGGCCAGGCGCACGCCGGCGTGGACGGTGAAGTAGTCGACGCCTTGCTCCGCCTGCTCGATCAGCGTGTCGCGGTAGATTTCCCACGTCAGGTCTTCGGCCTTGCCGTGCACCTTTTCCAGCGCCTGGTACAGCGGCACCGTGCCGATGGGGACGGGGCTGTTCCGGATGATCCATTCGCGCGTCTCGTGGATATGCTTGCCGGTGGAGAGGTCCATCACGGTGTCGCCGCCCCAGCGCGTGGCCCACGTCATCTTCTCGACTTCCTCGCCGATCGACGACGTCACGGCCGAGTTGCCGATGTTGGCGTTGATCTTCACGAGGAAGTTGCGGCCGATGATCATCGGCTCCGATTCCGGGTGGTTGATGTTGTTCGGCAGGATGGCGCGGCCTTTCGCGATCTCGTCGCGCACGAATTCCGGCGTGATCTCGCGCGGGATCGCTGCACCGAACGTCTGGCCCGGATGCTGGCGGCCGATCATCTGCGCCATGCGCTTGCCGGTGGGGCCGGCGGCTTCCAGCGTGGCGAGGTATTCCTGGCGGCGCAGGTTTTCGCGGATGGCGACGTATTCCATCTCGGGCGTGATGATCCCCTGGCGCGCGTAGTGCATCTGCGTGACGTTGCGGCCGGCGAGGGCCCGGCGCGGCTTGCGCTGCAGGTGAAAGCGCAGCTCAGCCAGTTTCGGGTCGTTCAGACGTTCGACGCCGTAGTGCGACGTCGGGCCGGACAGCTCTTCCGTGTCGCCGCGTTCGCGGATCCAGCCGGCGCGCAGCGGGTCGAGGCCGGAGCGGATGTCGATGCGGGCTTCCGGATCGGTGTACGGGCCCGAGGTGTCGTAGACCCAGATGGGCGGATTCGGTTCATGGCCGAACGACGCCGGGGTGTCGGACTGGCGGATTTCGCGCATGGGCACGCGGATGTCCGGGCGGCTGCCCGTCACGTAGACCTTGCGGGAATTGGGAAGCGGCGCGACTGCGGCGGCATCGACCGTGGCGCTGGCGGAGAGGAATTTCGGATCGGCGTTCAAGTGCACTCCTTGTTGGTCACTGAAGATCGGCGATCCAGCTGAAGGAGGTGCGGAGAAACGGGCAGGCGAACGTGCACGCGGAACTCTGTAGCTTCCCTTCGCTGGCATTATCCAGATCAGGTTCGGAGGGTATTTCTCACCCACGCCGTCGACGACGGCGCAGGACCCCTAGCATGGTTGCCGCGGCCGGTGGCCGGGCGACGGGACGGAGTGTACGCAGGTTTTTCGGAATTGGCAAACGGGAAAGCGGTTGTGGTTTGGTGCATACTATTGACTTGCACCCAGAATTCCACTCCGCCGAAGCGATCCATGGCCAAACTCACACATCTGCTCATCTATCCGATCAAGTCCTGCGCCGGCATCGCCGTCCGGTCCGCCACCGTGTTCGAATCCGGCCTGTCCGCGCTGGGCGTGCACGATCGCGAATGGATGCTCGTGACGGAAGACGGCCGGTTCCTCACGCAGCGCGAGTACCCGCGCATGGCGCTGATCCGCCCGCTGCCGGACGACGGCCAGCTGCACGTGCGCGCACCCGGCATGGATGAGCTGACCTTGCCGCTCGCGTGGGACGAGACCGCGGCCAGGCGCGCGGTGACGATTTGGGACGACACGGTCGACGCGGCCGATTGCGGCGACGCGGCGGCCACCTGGTTCTCGGCCGTGCTGGGCACGCCGTGCCGCCTCGTGCGCTTCCACCGCGACGCCGTGCGTCCGACCAGCACCAAGTGGACGAACGGCGTGCCGGCGCAGACGCGCTTCGCCGACGGCTATCCGCTGCTGCTGATCGGCCAGGCATCGCTGGACGACCTCAACGCGCGTCTCGTCGCGGCCGGCCGCCACCCTTTGCAGATGGACCGCTTCCGCCCGAACCTGGTCGTCGACGGCCTCGACGCCTGCGAAGAAGATTTCCTGGCCACGCTGACCGTGGGCGGCGTCGAGATCCGGCCCGTGAAACCGTGCGCGCGCTGCCCGATCCCGTCCGTCGACCAGGCTACCGGGGTGCCGGGGCCGGATCCGCTCGACATCCTGCAGACCTACCGCGCGAATCCGCGCATGGAAGGTGCGGTCTGCTTCGGCATGAATTGCATCGTGGTGGCCGGGGCAGGTGGGGAGGTGCATCTCGGGCAGGAACTGGAAACCGAGATCGCGTTTTGACATTCGCGTGGGCACGGGGTGCCCACCCTACGGCCGCCCACATACGTAGGGTGGGCTCCCCGAGCCCACGCGTGAGATTAGCGATGTGTTGGCATTGCGTTAGTCCAGGCTCGCGAGCATTTCGTAGGGGTAGATACCCCGTCGATGCCCATCGCTGAACGCCAGGTTCAGCGCATAGGCCCCCACCGGCTCGATCGCCGCCAGCCGCACGGCGTCATCCGCTTCCACCGTGGCCCCGGCCCGGCGCAGCGCGCGGCATTCCGAGCACGGGCAGGCCGCGCGCAGCCGTGCGTGCGTGAGCGCCGCCATCCTGCCGTCAGGCCAGCGCAGCGCCAGCACGCCCCGCGCCGCGTGATTCTCGATGGTCTCGGGCACCGCCGTCATGCCGCGGCCTCGATCTGCTGGATCGCGAGCCGCACGGACTTGCGCACTTCCGGATCCGGATCGCTTTCCGCCTGGCGCAGCGCGGGCAGTGCGGCGGGTGCGCCGATCTCGCCCAGCGCCAGCGCCGCTTCCTTTCTCAGGTTGCTGATCGTGTGCGTGAGTGTCGCCACCAGGCCGGCCAGCGCATCGCGGCTGCGCAGGCGGCCCAGGCTGCGCGCGGCGCGCAGGCGCACCTGCCACCAGGCGTCGTCCAGCGCCGCGATCAGCGCCGGAGAGGCGTCGGTGAGCCGCAGCTTGCCGAGCGTCGTCGCCGCTTCCTCGCGCACTTGCCAGGCCGGGTCGGACAGGGCCGCAAGCAGGGCGACCAGCACCTTCGGCGTCTGTTCGGCAAAACCCAATGCGCCGGCCGCCGCGCGGCGCACGTCCGGCACCGGATCCTGAATGGCCAGGCGCGTCAGCGCGTCGACCGCATCCTGCCGTTTCAGGTAGCCCAGCACGGCGACGGCTTCGCGCCGCACGAGCGGATCGGCGTCTTCCAGCGCCGCCAGCGCGGGGTCGAAACTGCCGGCCACGCGCAACTCGCGCACGCCGCGCAACGCGGCCGCGCGCACGAACGGATCGTGCGTGTCGATGAAGGGCAGCAGCTCGCGCGCCGACGCGGGCAGCTTCAGTTCCGACAGGCTTTGTGCCGCGGCGGCCCGCACGTCGGCGTCCGCGTCCGACAGCAGGCGCGCGAGGCCGCGCACCGCGGCCGGCGACTCGAAGGCTTCCAGCGCGCGCGCCGCTTCCGCGCGCACGGCGGCGGCGTCGTCGTCGAGCGCAGCCAGCAGCAGGGGTACGTGGGCGTCGCCGTCCAGGTCGGCCAGGTCGAGCAGGGCGATGCGGCGCACGGTGGTGTCAGCGTCCTGCAGGCGAACAGCCAATGCAGCGAGTTCGGGATCGTCGTAAAAATCGGAAGTCACGGTATGTCCTTGCAGGGTTCAGGGAGGCCCCAGTGGGCTCAGGCGCGCCAGCGGCGTCACGCTGGCCTGCGGATGCAGCAGGTCCAGGCAATGGCGTTTCAGGCGCGTGAAGTGGCTCGACGTCATGACGTCCGGGTGGCGCGGACGTTCGAAATCGAGGCGGATCTCGTCGATGATGCGGCCCGGGCGCGGGCTCATCACGAGGATGCGGTCGGCGAGGAACAGCGCTTCGTCGATGTCGTGCGTGATGAAGATGATCGTCGTGTTCACGCGCGCCCACACGTCCAGCAGCAGCTCCTGCATCTTGAGACGCGTCTGTGCGTCGAGGGCGCCGAACGGCTCGTCCATCAGCATCACGCGCGGATGGTTGATGAGCACGCGCGCGATCTCCACGCGCTGCTGCATGCCGCCCGACAGCTGGACCGGATAGCGGTCCTCGAAGCCCGCCAGACCGACGAGTCCGAGCAGCTCGCGCGCCCGTTCGCGCCGCTCGCGCCGGGCGATGCCCTGCATCTTGAGGCCGAAGGCGACGTTGTCGAGCACCTTCTTCCAGGGGAACAGCGTGTGTTGCTGGAACACGAGGCCGCGGTCCGGATGCGGCCCGGACACAGGCGCGCCATCCACGTGGATGCTGCCGCGGCTGGGCGTCCAGTGGCCGGCCAGCGCGCCGAGCAACGTGGATTTGCCGCAGCCGGACGGCCCCAGCACGCAGACGAATTCGCCGGGCGCGATGGACAGCGAGACGTCCTGCACGGCGTCGAACGCCTGGGAACCTTCGCCGAGGCGGATGCGGAGGTTGTCGATCTCGATGGCGCCGCCCTGCGCCAGCCGCGCGCTTTCCAGAGACGTGGTCTGGTTCATCGTTTTCTCCTTTGCATGTGGTACCAGGGCATGGCGAGATCGCCGAGCTTCTTCACGAGCGCGCTGCTCCCCATGCCGATGACGCCGATGAACAGCATGCCGACGACGATGTCCGGGTAGTTCTGGATCGTGTACGCGGCCCACGTGTAGTAGCCGATGCCGAACTGGCCGGAGATCATCTCCGCCGTCACGAGGCAGAACCACGCCGTGCCCATGCCGATCGACAGGCCCGTGACGATGCTGGGCGCGGCCGCCGGCAGGATCACTTCCGTGAAGATGGTCCAGCGGCCGGCGCCGAGGCTGCGCGACGAGGCGACGAGACGCGGGTCGGCGCCTTCCACGCCGTGGATCGTGTTCAGGAGGATGGGGAACAGCGCGCCGATGAACGTGATGAACACCATCGACAGCTCGGACGACGGGAACATCAGGATCGCCAGCGGGATCCAGGCGACGGCCGGGATCGGGCGCAGCACTTCCAGCGGCGGCAGCAGCACGTCTTCCAGCCGGCGCGAGCGGCCGATGACGAGGCCCAGCAGGATGCCGGCCACGCCCGCCGCCACGAAGCCGGCGAAAACGCGCCACACGCTGGCCTTCAGGTGCAGGACCAGCTTGGGCGATTCGAGCAGCGCGGTGGCCGCGTCGAGTACGTCCTTGGGCGACGGCACGTTCTGGAACGTGACCAGGCCCAGGTCGAGGTGGTGCGTGGCGGCCCACTGCCAGGCCGCCACGCAGGCGACGAGCGACAACGCGCGCAGCAGCAGGCGGCCCGCACGGCGCAGCAGGGCCGGATCGATGGGGCGGGTGGCGGTGGACTCCATGATCAGATGGTCTTGCCGCCCTTGAGCGTATCGAAGTCGACGACCTTGCCTTTCACCTTGGCCGCCTGCGTCTGCGCGTCGGCCTTCAACAGGTAGGCGCTGACGTCCTTGCCGTTGCCGTCGACGACGAACCAGGCGTCGCCGGCCAGCAGTTTCAGGCCCGAGCCCTGGTCGTGGGCGTACACGGTGCGCACCTTTTTGCCCGCCTGTTCCAGCTTGCGCAGTTCGGCGATCGCCGTCGTCGCGCTCGCGTAGTGGCGCACGAGCGGCTCGCCCTGTACCCAGATCTGCGTCAGGTGGCGGAAGTCCGTGATCGGTTTGCCGGTGACGGCATCCTTCGCCTTCAGCGGCAGCTTGTCGTAGTTCTTCAGCTGCTTGTCGTAATCCAGCCCGGCCTGCCTGAACGCCGAACGAAGATAACTGTCGTCGATGAAGCTGTCGACGTCGATGTCGGACTCCGTGCGCTTCAGCAGGCGCAACGTCTCGATCGAGGTCTTGACGGCCTGGCGGTATTCCGGCTTCCACGTGAAGTCGCGCGTCTGCAGGCCGAGCGGCCCGTGGAACAGGTAGTTCACCTCGGCCTCGATGCCCGTGACCCTGGCGATGAGCTCACTGTATTTTTCCGGCTCGGCCGCGATCAGGCGGTCCGCTTCGATGGCGGCGCGCAGGTAGGCGACGACGACTTCCGGATATTTTTTCGCATACGCCGCGTCCACGAGGCTGCCGTGCAGGGTGGGCGCCTGGGCTTGCGAGCCGTCGTAGATCTTGCGGGCGAAGCCGCGGTGCGGGAACAGTTCGGCGAACGGGACGAAGTCGGCGTGCGCGTCGACCTTGCTGCCCTGCAGGGCGGAGCCGGCGACTTCCGGCGCCTGCGTCGTGATGTTCACGTCCTTGTCCGGATCCCAGCCCTGGGCCTTCACGGCGCGCAGCAGCATGCCGTGCGCGGTGGAGGCGAACGGCACGGAGATCGTCTTGCCCTTCAGTTCCGCCAGCGATTGCACGGGCGAGTTCTTCGGCACGACGATGCCGTTGCCGGAACCGAGCGTGCTGCCCGACAGGACGGTGATGAAGATGCTCTTCTTGCCCGCCTTGGCGTGCGCCGCGCCGTTGAAGGAGCCGGGGAAGTCGGCCATCGAGCCGATGTCCAGCTTGCTGGCCACCATCTCGTTCGTCAGCGGGGCGCCCGACGTGAAATTCTTCCATTCGATGTCGTACTTGACGTCCTTGTACTTGCCGTCGTGCGGCAGGTATTTTTCCAGCAGGTGCAGCTCGCGGATCAGCAGGCCGCCGGTGGCGCAGTTGATGGTCGTGTCCTGGGTGCCGATGGCGACGCGGATTGTTTCCGCTGCGTTGGCGCTGCCGAACGCGAGCAGCAGGGACAGCGTAACGAGTTTGTGGTGCAGTTTCATTCTTGTTGTTCTCCAGTGGGTTCAGCGCAGCAAATAAGGAATATCGACGTGGACGGCACCGGTCGGGCAGTCCTTCTCGCAGGGCATGCAGTACCAGCATTCGTCGAACTTCATGTAGGCCTTGCCCTTGACCATGTCGATGGCCAGCACGTCGAGCGGGCACACGTCCACGCACACGGTGCAGCCCTTGTGCGCGATGCATTTGTCTTCGTCGACGGTGACGGGGACGCTGGTGATGTTGATGGTGGTCGGCATGGGTTCTCCTGATCAGGCCGCGAGGGCTTCGGTCTTGTGCACGCGCAGGCGGCGGTAGGCGTCCTTCTCGCTGTCGTCGAGCGGGACGATGTACGGGGCGATGGGGCGCTTGAAGCAGGTCATCTGGCCGTTCTCTTTCTTCAGCTGCACATGCACGAACCAGTCGGCGTCGTTGCGCTGCGGATAGTCGACGCGGTTGTGATACAGGCCCCAGCGGCTCTCCGTGCGGTACAGCGAGGCGCGCGCGGCCATCTCGGCGCAGTCGCGGATCGCGTGGATCTCCATCGCGCGCATCAGCTCGTGCGGGTTGCGCGCCTGCAGGCGATCGAGGTCGGCGCGGATCATCTCGAAGCGCTGCAGGCCGATCTCCATCTTGCGCGTCGCCTTCGGCGGCTGCAGGTAGTCGTTGACCATGCGGCGCAGCTTGTACTCGACCTGGTTCGGCGGCAGCCCGTCCTCGCGCGACAGGGGCGCCCACACGCGGGCGCGCTCGCGCTCGACCTGGGCCTCGTCGACCTCGGGCAGCGCGTGTGCCGCGCAGTATGCGGCCGCGCTTTCTCCGGCCAGGCGGCCGTAGACGAAGGCGCCCAGCATGTAGTTATGGGGCACGCAGGCGAGGTCGCCGGCCGCGTGCAGGCCCGGCACCGTCGTGCGCGCATGCTCGTCGACCCACACGCCGGATGCCGAGTGGCCGCTGCACAGGCCGATCTCGGAGATGTGCATCTCGACCATCTGCTCGCGGTAGTCGGTGCCGCGGCCTTCGTGGAAGCGGCCGCGGCTCGGGCGCTCGTTCGTATGCAGGATCGTCTCGATGGTCTGGATGGTTTCCTCGGCCAGGTGGTTCATCTTGAGGAAGACGGGACCATTGCCGCCCTCGAGTTCGTCGTGGAACTCCTGCATCATCTGGCCGCTCCAGTAATCGCACTCGAT